>CAZACE010000284.1:0-3022 GCA_964483255.1 uncultured Oscillospiraceae bacterium | reverse complement strand
TATAAAAGGAACTTCTGCAAATCAGAAGTTCCTTTTGCGTTATTCGACCTTATCCACAAACAGCAGATCAAACCGCGGCACCATCACCGGTTCGCCCTGGCTGTCCTGCTCCTCAAACACGCCGGAAACCTCGCACACCACGGTGATCATGTCGCCAACCTTGGCGCCCATGTCCTCCTTGGCCACAATGATCACGGGGTTATACCACGTACTGTCCACGCCCTTGTTGAACTGCATGCGGATATAATGCGCGCTGCCGCTGCTGCTGACCTCGGTCACCGGGCCGTACAGGCTCATCACCCTGCCGCGGTCTTCGTCGAGATTCCGCTGCAGCTGGCGATAGCTGATTTTTTCCGCCGTCTCGCGCACGGCAGCCTTCTGCTGGTCGTCCGTCATCACGCGCATCAGCGTGAACGGATAGCGCCGCTGGTTAAAGCCGTCCTTATCCAGAATCAGCGTGTAGTGGTATTCGCGCGCGCTGTCCGTCGTCAGCTCGAAGGAGAACGTGCCGTCGCTCGCCGCCCGCTTTTTGGATACGCCAAACGGCGTCACCAACTGCATCTGCGTGCCGGCAAGCGTCTGACCGGAAAGTACGGTCTTGCTCGTCGTCACCGTATGCACGCCGCCATCCTCAATAGAACCAAGCGACACCGGCAGCGTCTTGGCGCTGTAGGCAACCACGCCGGAAACGCTCGCCTCCAACATGCCCTCCATGCTCGCCGTCAGCGTGATGTCATATGTTCCCTCTTCCTCCAGCGGCACCAGCAGCGAAAAACTGCCGCCGCTGCCCACCTGGCCGACGGAGAGCAGCTGCATCTCGCCGTTTTCATCCGGCGCCTGCGCAACCAGCGTCGCATTACCCGTCGCCTTGCCGGTGATCACCAGATCGGAAACCGTCGTCTCCTGCGGAATCTCCGCCGTCAGGCGCACGGTCGGCGTGGGCGCGTCGGCGATCTGCGTGACATGCAGATCATGCGTGCGCGCGCGGAAGCTGTTTATATCCCGGTTGCCGAAACGGCCGGAGTCGATCTGCCAGTCCAGCATGACGTACATACCGTTCTTGACCGTCACATACCGCAGGCCGCGGCCGATCACCTCATCGGCAAACGTCTTCACATAGTGGATATACAGCCAGTATTCGCCGCCCTCTTTGTGCCACTCGACGTCCTGCGTGCGGTTGCCGGTCGTCTCCCAGATGCGGTTATTCTCCGCCAGGCGACGCAGCTCTTTTTTCTGCTCCTCGGAGATATTTGCGCTGTCGAAGATCTCGCCGGAAAGATCATCCGCGCGTGCGATGACGCTCATATGCTGCCTGAAGTCGCTGCGATATGCGCGCGCAAGCACACCCTGCTCGGTCATCTCCTCGGAAAGCGCGTAGCCATCCACGCCCTTTTCCTCCAGCAGCGGCGCATAGACCACCGCCAGCTGGGGCGAAACGACAAGCCAGCTTTCGGGAAAATCAAACGTGAGCCCCTGCTCCTCCATGGAGATCGTCTGCGCGAGCGCCATGCAGGGAACAAGCATAAGCAGCAGGAATACCAAAATGCGTTTCATTCATTCATCCCCTTACAGGATATGCACGAGCATATTCGCGCCCTCATCCATCTCGAGCTTCAGGAGATTCTCACGTTCGAGCGTGCGCAGCACGTCGGAAAAGCGGCGCAGGCCGATCTGGCGCTCATTGAAATCCGGATAGAGCGTCTGTACGGCGGACTTGAGGATCGACGGATTGACGCGGTCAAAGCCGTCCTCCTTATAGGCGGAGAGAATGCGGGCAAACACGCCGACGTAGTTCTCGCGCGTGAGCTGCTCCACGGCGGCATATGCCTGATTGAGCCGCAGGATCAGGTTATACTCCTCGCTCTCCATATCAAAGGAGCCGAACTGCTCACTCAGCTTGGCGAGCAGCTTGCCAAACGTCGAAAAGCCCACGCTCTTCTCCGAGAAATTGGGCCGCAGGCGCAGCAACACGCTCTTGACCTCGGAAGCAAACATCTCGCCGCCCTCGCTCTCTCGCAGGATGGTCACGACCAGGTCATTGATATCCGAGAGCGTCAGCGCGCTGCTCACCTCGCTCACAGAGCGCTCCTTGCCGCTGGAGACGCTCTCCAGAAACTGGAACTCGCTGCACGCGTTCATGAACACGTTGCTCGCCGCCTCGCTTCGGGAGATGCCCAGCACGAATTTGCCCATGCTCTTGAGCTTGCCCACCAGCGGCACATAGTCGCTGTCGCCGGAGACGATACAGAAGCTGTCGATGAGCTCATTGCGGTAAGCAATCTCCAGCGCGTCGATTACCAGCTGGATATCGGAGTTATTCTTCTGATTGCGGCCATAGCGCAGGCTCGGCACGACGGTGAACGTATTGGAGAGCAGCGTTTCCTTGAGATCAGAATAACTGTCCGTATAGCCGTACACCTTGCCGATGAGGATATCGCCGCGGATCTTCACGCGCTCGATCACGTCCATCAGCATGCTTTTCTTGCCGCCACAGTTTTCAAGATCCACGAACAGCGCAAAATGAGAAGCCATAATGATCCCCTTTTATAAGCAGTATTCATCGCCTGCGGGCGAGACCTCATCCGTCTTCGCCTCCGGCGAATCCACCTTCCCCAAAGGGGAAGGTTTTGTTATCGTATTCCAGTCAGTTTCCGGTCTTACCACGTACCGTTTTCAAAGCCGTCCATCTTATAAGAGCGCTTGAGGATGCGATTGACGATCCTATCGCCCTCCTCGCCCTGCGCGATCACCGGGCGATAGTCCGTGCCATCCTCAAGCTCCGTCAGCCGCAGGGGGACGATCGCAATCTCCGGCGGGTCGCAGCGGTCCTCGTATACCGTGAACGTCATGCGCACGGCGCAGGCGTCGCGGTCGTCGGGGTCGACGTTGCCGCCGAACACGAGATTGCCCAGCGAGTAGAGGATATATGTATCCTCATAGCTTTCAATGCCCTGCACGATGTGCGGATGATGACCCACGACGATATCCGCGCCGGCCTTGATCGCCGCGCGGCCGATGCTGC
>CAZACE010000283.1:0-3033 GCA_964483255.1 uncultured Oscillospiraceae bacterium | reverse complement strand
ACGCTGTAGCCGCCGGTGCGCAGCTCGTTTTCCATGGCATAGCGGTTGGCGGAGGTATCTTCCAGGTTCTTGAGCTCCAGGAAAGTATCCACCACGTCGCTGATGGCATATTCGACATAGTGCGGGTAATCGTACATGTCGATGGATGCGGGTGAGGTTTCCAGCACGCCGGCTGTAGAGCGATCCAGCGCGGCATTGTATTCCTGGGTGGAAATCAGGCCGTTTTCTCGCATCTGGCGCAGCACGTAGTCCGTGCGGTTGTTGGTGATGTCGGCGGTGTTGCTGCCGGCGGTATTGCGGGAATAGAAATTGCGGCGCGGATTGTAGTAGTTGGGGCTTCGGGTCATGCCGGCGAGCATGGCGCATTCGCGCAGGGTGAGCTCGTCGAGCTCCTTGCCGAAATAGCCGTAGGCCGCGACCTTCACGCCGTAATAGCTGCCGCCCAAGAAGATCGTGTTGAGGTAACTCTCCAGAATCTGATCCTTGGTGTATCGGGTTTCCAGCTCCATGGCCAGATAGGCCTCCTGCAGCTTGCGCTTATAGCTCTGCTCGCTGGAGAGGACGGTCTTTTTGATCAGCTGCTGCGTGATGGTAGAGCCGCCCTGCGAGGAACCGGTGGCGATATTGGTCACCAGCGCGCCGACGATGCGCTTGACGTCCACGCCGTTGTGCTCGTAGAAGCGGGCGTCCTCCACGGCGATGAACGCGTTTTGCAGCATCTGCGGGATATCGTCGATGGAGACCATGACGCGGTCTTCAGTGCCCTTGTAGTCGGTGATCAGGTTACCCGCGCTGTCGTAGATGAAAGAGGTCTTGTCCTGCGAATCCAGCGCAGCCAGATCCAGCGTCGGCGCGGTATCGACGTAAGCCTTGGCGATGCCGATCAGTGCGCCGGCGACAGCCAGACAGGCACAGAGGATCAGGAGAGAAGACAGGCGGATGGTGGACACCAGAACGCTCAAAAGGAAATTCGGATACTTGGTGCGGGGCTTGAAGATCGAATGCGGCGGCTCAGTGCTCTTTGCTGCGCGCTTCTTCTTGCCCTTTTTTTTCTTGGTCATCACGGGCGCAGGCATGCGCGAGGTATGCTGCGGGGTGGTTTTACGCGTCTGAGGCGAAACGTGAAGCTGCGTCATATTCATATCCGTCTCGGAAGCGTCCTCCTGCGCGGGCATGAGCGGCGCATTCTGCTTGGGCGGCTTTTTGTTGAAGTCATCAGACTTTGGCATGCTGTTCCTCCTTGCTGAGGGGTAGGGTAATCATCCAATCATCTTATTATACCACACAATGCGGAGCTTCGCATCACAAATGAAAATTTGAGGAAGCTTTCGAATATAAGACGAAGGGAGGGATCAAATGACTGCCGCTGAGATGAAAAAATATTCCGCGCGAGCCAAAAGGAGACGCTTGTTCCGGCGCATAACGCTCCTTTTGCTGCTGCTTGCAGCCGTTATGGTGATGATCGAGCGCAATTTTAAGCCGCTCGTCTTCTCTTTGGCGGAGGCACGTTCGGCGTCGATGGCGTCTCAGGTGCTCTATGGGGCGCTGGCTGAGGCGATTCAGGACGGAGTGACCTATGGCGATCTGATGAATGTGCACATGGATGAACGCGGCCAGGTTGCGCTGCTTTCGGCCAACACTATGGCGATGAATCGCCTTGCAGACAGGGCGGGGCAGGCGGCGCTCAAGCAGCTGGGCGATATGAGCAGCGAGCGGGTATCGGTGCCCCTGGGTGCGGCGCTGGGGCTCACGTTGCTGGCCGGCAGCGGACCGGGCGTACCTGTGTCGATTGTTCCGATCGGCTCCGTGGCGACAGAATTTGCGACGGAGTTTGAGGCCTGCGGCATCAATCAGACCCGGCACAAGGTGTATCTGCAGCTGACGGCCAGCATTCGCATCGTCATTCCGACAGGGGCAAAGACGACGCAGGTATCCGCCAACATGCTCGTTGCGGAATCGATCATCGTGGGCAATGTGCCGGAGGGCTTTGTGGGTTACGATCTTGGCGAGGAAGAACTGAACCTCGTTCAATAAGTGTGAAAGGACAGATATCGATTCTTGCGCATCTGCAGAGCGCTTTTGATTCTAAAATGCAGGTTTCGGCGTATATTGTCTACATACACAGGATGCGAGAAAACGGCAGATTGCGACTGTATGAAGGCAAAGCGGAAGGATGGGCATCCCGACGCAGAAGATCTTTGCCTGAAAGAATCGGATGCGGTGCAAAAGTATCCGTATCGTTTGTTTACGCTGCAAAAATGCCGTGATATGGTGTCTGTATCAATCTGAAAAGCATCAATAAATCAGGAATAAACTGGAGGAATGCAAATGGATAAGGTTCGCGTTGTGGTGGCGGATGATAATCTGCAGCTGCAGGGCATGATTGTCGAATACCTCAGTCAGCAAACCGGCATTGAGGTCATCGGTGCGGCGTCCAATGGCGTCGAAACCATCCGATTGGTGCAGGAGGAGGCGCCGGATGTGCTGATCTGCGATATGATCATGCCGCAGATGGATGGTTACGGTGTGCTGTCGCGGATTTCATCGATGAAACTGTCCAAGCGGCCCGGCGTGATCGCGCTCACGGCGTTGGGCAGGGATGATTTTATCACCCGTGCGATCAACCTTGGTGCGAGTTACTATATGGTAAAGCCCTTTGATTTTTCGATTCTGGCGCAGCGCGTCTTTGAAACGGCCGGAGAAATGGAACAGGCGGAGGCGATCGGTCTGAAGCTTCGGAAGGAATCGACTGAGGGTGAGGAGAATCTGGAAGAGCGGATTGCAAATCTCTTTCTGACCGTCGGCATTCCCGCGCATATCAAGGGCTACCAGTATCTGCGCGAGGCGGTGCGCATGGTGATCGAAAACCCGGAACTGATGGGCAGGATTACCAAGGAACTCTATCCGGGCATTGCGCACAGGTTCGGCACGACGTCAAGCAAGGTCGAGCGGGCGATCCGGCATGCGATTGAGGTCGCGTGGAACAGGGGCAGGATCGAGGCGCTGGATGAGGCGTTCGGGCGGAATGTGTGC
>CAZACE010000282.1:0-3039 GCA_964483255.1 uncultured Oscillospiraceae bacterium | reverse complement strand
TTTCTTAATTTATGAGAAATATGATCGATATGCGCGAAGCGAAGAAGGGGTTTGGCGCCGAAGCCGAGCGCGTCCAGTGGACGCAATCAGCGAGGCGAAGCGTGGGGAATCGCAAGGAGCGCTTGCGCGACTATGCGAGTTCCCCGGGTCGGCAGCCCAACGTATCACTTGCCTGCCAGATATTCCTCCGCCATATGTACCGCAACAGCGCCATCAGAAACAGCCGTCACAATCTGGCGAAGCTGCTTCTCGCGGACGTCGCCCACCGCATATACACCGGGGATGTTCGTCTTCGTCGTCTCGCCTGCGGCGATATAGCCGCCCGGCGTGAGCTCCAGCTGGCCGGAAAAGAGCTGCGTATTGGGTTTCCTGCCCACGCTGACGAACAGACCGTCACACTCGACTTCGGACTGCTCGCCGCTCTTCACGTTCCTCAGGCGCACGCCCGTGAGCTTGTCCCCATGCAGAAGCTCCTGCACCACGCTGTCCCAGCGGAACTCGACATTCTTGGCCTGCATGAGCGGCTCATGGTAGACCTTCGTCGCCCGCAGCGTATCGCGCCTGTGCACGAGGATCACCTTTTTGGCGATCCGGCTGAGCAGCAGCGCATCGGCCGCCGCCGAGTTGCCGCCGCCGACCACCACGACCGTCTTATCCTTAAAGAACATGCCGTCGCAGGCCGCGCAGTAGGCTACTCCCCTGCCGACGAGTTCTTTTTCCTTCTCTACGCCCAACTCCCTGGGGCCTGCGCCCGTGGCGATGATGACGGCTTTGCCGTAATACACGCCCTCGCTGGTCTCGATCACCTTCGGCTGCGCATGCAGATCCACGCTGAGCACCTCGGCATACGCCGTCTTTGCGCCGAAGCGCTGCGCCTGACGCAGCATCTTCTGGCCGAGTTCGTAGCCGTCCACGCCATCCTCAAAGCCGGGATAATTATCGATTTGATGCGTCTGCGCCATCTGTCCGCCGGCGGAAAGCTTTTCCAGCACGATGGCGTCCAGGCCGCTGCGCGCCGCGTAGAGCGCAGCGGTATATCCGCCCGGGCCGCCGCCGATGATGACCATGTCGTGTACATGCGCCTTGGCCTGCTTCACCTCGCTGCCCAGCGTCTTCTCGATGAATTCCTCGATCATCGCACCGGATTCGGGCGCAACAACGGAATCCAGCGTACGTCCCCTTTGGTAGATCACCAGCGTCGGAATGATCTCGATGCCCTCCTGCTGCGCGAGCATCGGCTCGTCGTCGATGTTGATCTTGCCGACGATCATCCGGTCGCCGTATTTTTCGGCAATCCGATCATAGGCGTCGCTGATTCTGCGGCAGTAGGTGCACCACGGCGCCCAATAATCCACGAGCACGGGCTTATCGCCCATGATCGCCTTTTCAAATGCTTCGCGATTCATTTTCACAGCAGCCATCTGTATATCCTCCCTGCAGGTTCATCTGAACTCAGGCTTTTTGCCTTTTGTTGAGGATAGTATACCCGCCTTCCGCCTGCGCTTCCGTGATAAAATCACATTCCCTTAAACGCATTGAAACAGTAGATCGCAAGGATCACCACCAGCAGCACACAGAAGAGCTTGTCCGTTGTCCGGGCAGACAGCTTCTTATGCAGCCGCCGATGGCGCTTGCACAAAGGCAGACAAAAAACACATACGGAATCATCTCTTGTTCTTCCTCTCTCCGCTCAGGTTCTCTTGCCTTGATTATAGCATGCTTTGCGTGCTCCGTCATCGCCTATATCGTCTATTTGAAAAAGCACCGTCTTTCAAAGAAACGGTGCTTTGTATATTGTGCAGCGTCAGCCGATCTGAATCGTCCAGCGATTGCGATATGTTTCCCCGGCAGCAAGATGAACCAGATCCGCCTGATCCTCCAGAACCGAAACACATCCATACCGTGCGGGCAGCGAGCGCCACGGCTCGACGCACACATACGGCGCATCCGTCTTCGGCCAATGCCAGATGCCCAGATACGGCATATCCGGATAGGACACCTTCACAAAATGCCTGCCGCCGGCAGCCTCCAGCGTTACCTCGCGCGCCATATCGGCAAGCACGATGGCGTCATCGTCGAACAGATCATGCCTGAGCGCGAGCACGCAATCCTGCTCAAGGGCAAACGGCGCGTTCTCGCCGCTGACAAAGCAATCCGGCGTGAAGCCCATGCGAACGGGACGGCAGGCTGCGCCAAAGCGCAGGCGATAATCCTCAAAAGCTTTGCCCTTCTCCAGCGGCACATTGAAACCCGGATGCCCGCCAAGGCCGAAGTGCATCATACGCTCATCCCGGTTTTCGACCTCATAGGTCACGCAAAGCGTATCCTCTTTAAGCGCATAGGCCACCCGAAACGCGAACCGGCGAGGATACTGCGCAAATGTCTGCTCGCTGTCGGTCAGCTCAAAGACCAGCTTTTCATCGGTCTTTTCGGCGAGGGTAAATTCGCTCTCCGGCGCAAAGCCGTGGATGGGCATAGCATACATCTGTCCATCCATCTCATATTTCCCCTGCCACAGCCGGGCGACATAGGGAAAGATCGTCAGCGCGCGATCCGCCCAGTATTTCTCATCGCCCTGCCAGAGATACTGCGTATCATCCCTGCCCAGAATCGACCACAGCTGCGCGCCCAGGCTGTTTACCGTGACGCTCATGCAGCCATTTTGTATCGTATACAGCATCGGCTTTCTCCCGGTTGTCCGTGTTACTTTGCCGGCGGATATTCGTTGCACAGCAGGCGATACGCCGGCTCATCCTCCTCAATCTTCGGGAAGCGGCCGATCGGATCGCTGAAGCGGTTATCGGTGTTGTCGTCGTTGCACTGGCTCACCTCGCCCAGCAGCACAGCACCCGTGCCCTCCTCGACGGTAAAGTCGTGATAGAGGAATTGCTGCACGTGGATACTCTCGCCCGGGGTGAGACGGATCTGCGTGCCGGCAGGCACGGTGTAGGTGCGCCCGTCCGTATGCACAGTCACGTCGCTCTCGTAGTCCACTTCCTCATTCGGCAGGGAGTTATACACGCGGATAAGCACGTTTCC
>CAZACE010000281.1:0-3040 GCA_964483255.1 uncultured Oscillospiraceae bacterium | reverse complement strand
TGGCACGGCGTTAGCCGTGACGGATGAGGTCTCCGGCCGCAGCCGGACATTGCTTACTCAACTAAATATCCCTATTGCATAGCAAAGGGGATGGCCTCAGCCATCCCCTTCCTTATGTTCTTATGCCAACTCTTCCTTGAGCGCTGCAACGAACGCATCCATCTCCTCATAGGAGATGACCAGCGGCGGCGCAAGGCGCAGCACATTGCCCGAGGCCGTGCCCGGCACAAAGCCGCGCGCAAGCATCCTGCCCATCAGCTTGCCTGCCGGGAAATCGGCTGGAAGCTGAATGCCGATAAGCATGCCCAAACCGCGAACCTCGAGGATTTTGTCGCTGTCAATCGCTTTGAGGGCGTTCATCAGGTATTCGCCCTTTTCCTTGGCGATGGCGCTGTAATCGTTGTCGATCATATGGCGCATCGCGGCCAGAGATACGGCGCAGGCGAACGTGTTGCCGCCGAACGTGGAGCCATGATCGCCCTTGGAAATCTTGCTGGCAACCTTCTCACTGGCGAGAATCGCGCCGATCGGGAAGCCGCAGCCCAGACCCTTGGCGCTGGTCATGATGTCCGGAATCACGTCGTAGAGCTGATAGCAGTACAGCGCGCCCGTGCGGCATACGCCGGTCTGCACCTCGTCAAAGATCAGCAGAATGCCAAGCTCGTCGCACAGCGCGCGCACGGCCTTGAGATACGCCAGATCGCCCGGCGTCACGCCGCCCTCGCCCTGCATTGGCTCGAGCATGATCGCGGCGGTCTCGTCGTCAATTGCGGCTTTGAGCGCGTCCAGATCGTTATAGGGCACCTGCGTGAAGCCCTTGGGCAGCAGTGCGCGGAACGGCTCCTGATAGTAGTCGTGGCCGGTTGCGGCGACGGTTGCAAGCGTGCGGCCGTGGAAGGAATGATCAGCGGAGATGATCTTGTAGCGCTTGCTTCCCTGCGCATAGAAATACTTGCAGGCCAGTTTCATCGCGCCTTCGTTCGCTTCCGCGCCGGAATTAGAGAAGAACACGCGATCGGCAAACGTATGCTTGCAAAGCAGCGCTGCGAGTTCTGCCTGCGGCTGCACATAATAGATATTGGACGTATGCAGCACGCCGGCATTCGCCTGCGCAATGATTGCGTCGGTCACCGCTGGGTGCTTATAGCCCAGCGAATTGACCGCGATGCCCGCAAACAGATCTGTGTATGCCTTGCCGTCCTGATCATAGAGCGTAGCGCCCTCGCCGCGCACAAAGCACACCGGCGCGCGCTCGCCGAAAACCTGCAGGAAATACTGGCTGTCCAGCGTCTTGATATCGGAAAGAGTCATGGGGAAACCTCCGGAGTTTTTTTCTTGGGCTGCCGCCCAAACCTGTCTGGGGATTTCATCCCCAGACCCCTTCTCCGCTTCGCGGCTGCTTATAGCAGCTTTGTAGGGGCGGATATTATCCGCCCGCAGGCGGGAAATAAAGTCAATCAGATATTCAGGCCGGTGGCTTCGTCGCAGCCGAGCATGATATTCATGGACTGCACGGCGGCGCCGGAAGCGCCCTTGCCGAGGTTATCAAAGCGCGCGCAGACCATCATGCGTTCGTCGTTGCCGGTGACGTAGATTTCCAGGCCGTCCCAACCGGCGCAGCCGTTGGATGCGAGGAATCCGCCGACGTCCGCCTGCGCGGAAAGCGGCATGACCTTGATCATCTTTTGTCCGGCGTAGCTATCTGCAAAGCATTCGTGCAGCTGGGCAAGCGTGGAGATGCCCTTCAGCTGTCCGGCCATCAGCGGCACGGAAACCAGCATGCCCGCATAGTAGTCCGCGACGATCGGGGTAAAGAGCGGCGCGCTTTCAAGACCGCAGACCTTCTGCATCTCCGGCAGATGCTTGTGCATATGCGTGAGGCCGTAGATGCGCGGGGAATCGAGCGCGGTATCGCGGTTTTCATCGCCGTATTGCGCGATCATCTTCTTGCCGCCGCCGCTGTATCCGGTCAGGGAAAAGCAGGTGAGCGCCGTATCCGCCGGCAGCACGCCTGCGCTCACCAGCGGATGCACAAGCGAGACAAAGCCCGTCGCA
Organism: uncultured Oscillospiraceae bacterium; assembly: GCA_964483255.1. Lineage (GTDB taxonomy): Bacteria > Bacillota > Clostridia > Christensenellales > Aristaeellaceae > Ventricola. The sequence continues at coordinate 985 of CAZACE010000281.1, read as the reverse complement.
TGACAGCCGGGGTTGGCGATGCGCCTGCCGTTTGCAATCGCATCGCGATGCGCGGCGCTGAGCTCCGGAAAGCCGTAGGCCCAGTCCGGGTTTACGCGGTGCGCGGTCGAAGCATCGATGATGCGCACATGGTCGCTGTCTACGAGGGAAACGGCTTCTTTTGCCGCGGCGTCCGGCAGGCAGAGGAACGTGATGTCGGAGCTATTAATCAGCTTCCTGCGCTCGTCCGCGTCCTTGCGCAGCGCAGGATCAATGGTGAGGATCTCGATGTCGTCGCGCCCGGCGAAGCGCTCGAAAATGCGCAGGCCGGTCGTGCCTTCCTGTCCGTCGATGTAAATCTTGGGCTTAGCCATCAATTATGCCTCCTTTGCAGCGGCAATTGCTTTTTCAAACATCGTTCCGATGCCTTTATCTGTAAAGATTTCAAGCAGAATCGGGTGCGGGATCGTGCCGTTGATGATGTGCACGCGCTTGACGCCCTTCTCAATCGCATCCACGCAGGCCGTGACCTTGGGAATCATGCCGCCGGAAATCGTGCCGTCGGCGATCAGGTTCATTGCCTGCTCAGTGGAAAGCACGGCGAACAGGGACGCCGGATCCTCCGGATCGCTGCGCACGCCATCGATGTCCGTCAGGAAGATCAGCTTCTCGGCCTTGAGCGCGGTCGCCACGGCGGCGGCGGCGGTGTCGGCGTTGATGTTGTAGCTCTGGCCGAATTCATCGGTGCCGACGGAGGAGATGACGGGGATGTATTCATCCGCGCAGAGGCTGTTGAGCAGCTTGGTGTTGATGGAGACGATGTCGCCCACGTGACCGAGGTCCACGCCGTCGGCGAGCGGCGGCTTTTTCTTGACCTTGATCAGCTCGGCGTCCTTGCCGCACAGGCCGATCGCCTTGCCGCCGAGGCGGCCGATGTCCGAGGCGATATTCTTGTTGAGCTTGCCGGCGAGCACCATCTGCACGATCTCCATCGTCGCGTCGTCGG
>CAZACE010000280.1:0-3042 GCA_964483255.1 uncultured Oscillospiraceae bacterium | reverse complement strand
GATGCGCGGCGGCGTGCCGGTTTTGAAGCGGCGAAGGGAGACGCCCAGGTTTCGCAGTGCGCCGGCCAGATGGCTGGAGGCAAGCAGACCCTGCGGACCGCCCTGCCAGTTGGCTTCGCCGATGATGATCCGGCTGTCCATGTATACGCCGGAGCAGATGACGGCTGCGCGGCAGGCAATCACAGCGCCCGTGGTCGTGCGGATGCCGGTGATTGCGTCTTTATCGGTCAGGATCTCGCCGCATTCGCCCTGACGAACTTTGAGATTCTCCTGAGAAAAGAGCGCGCGCTTCATTCTGTCCTGATAGGCGCGCTTGTCCGCCTGCGCGCGAAGAGAATGAACGGCAGGTCCTTTGCCCGTGTTGAGCATGCGGGACTGGATGAACGTGTCGTCGATCGCCCGGCCCATTTCGCCGCCCAGGGCGTCGATTTCGCGCACAAGATGTCCCTTGCCCGTGCCGCCGATGGCCGGGTTGCAGGGCATGAGCGCGATGGCATCCAGGTTCAGCGTGAGCAGCAGGGTTTTTGCGCCCATGCGCGCGCAGGCAAGCGCAGCCTCGCAGCCGGCATGGCCCGCGCCGACGATGACAATATCAAAAAGATCCATACGATCCTCCAAAACACAGGGAAATAAGCAAACGATATTATAGCACAGCAATCGGAATTTGTCTGCAAAACATTGATCTTTTCGCATTTTCTGTGTACAATCAAATTGGTTGAGAAATTTGTAACGAGTTTGAATTTTTCGTGAACTTCCGCTGCAAATTGCTGGAAGAATCGAAAGTGGCTTTTGATTTGGAGGTGGCTCCTATGCGCTATTCGATCGGCGATGTGTCCCGCGTACTGGGTATGACGACAGCTGCGCTGCATTTTTACGAGAAAGAAGGCGTTATCGACACGCCCAAGGTGGAGTCCGGCAGAAGATATTATGAGGAGGTGGATATTAACCGGCTGATCAGCGCGAAAAAATACAGGGCGATGGGCGTTTCTGTGCGTGATATTGCGCAGCAGTTTTCGTCAGCCGGCATGACCGGCGATCAGGTTGTGGCGCGTATGCGCGAAAAGAAAGAGGAAGCAATGCAGCTTGTCAAGCAGTATGAGGGTCTTATTCGCGATATTGACTGGCTGATTGAGCGCGGAGAAGAAGCGCTTGGCGAGCTTGGCGTGGTGGATATCCGTAATACGGGGGCTGTTCTGGCGCTGCTGAACAGTTCCGGTGGTCGGATTCCGCTGAATAAGCATGAGCAGGGCATTGCCCGGCAGTGGCTGGAGGCCATGCCTGCCGTGTGCGTCGGCATTTGCCGTAACACGGATATGGAACATGCGATGCAGGGACTTGTTATCAGCGCAAGCCGGGCGGAGGAATTCGGCTTGGACGAAACGGCGCTGGGCGTAAGAAGGATTGACGGCGGTATGGCGCTGCATGCTGTCGTCATGTGCGGTGAGGAGCAGTATAACGATCCGGATGTGATTTTCAGGCCGCTGCTTGCTTTTGCAAGAGAGCATCGCTTTATCCAGAAAGGCATGATGTGGGGCGCACAGATCTTTGTTGATTGTTCAGAAGGTATCAGACGGCATTATTACGATACATACATGGTATTCGAATAACGACGGAAAACGGCGTTCATTTGATGAAAAATGGCGGAAAACCTGCAAAAAAACCACTTGATTCCAAAGTTTCTTTGGGTGGTATACTACATATTGATGATTGATATTTAACTATCAATCAAATATAAGTAAGGAGGAAGAACCTTATGAAAAAGATTCTTTCCGTCATCCTGGCGCTTGCGCTCATGATGACCGCCGTTCTGGCTGTGGCTGACACCAGCTACACCGCGACCGGTGATTCCCAGATCGGCGGCGTCGGCGCTGTGACCGTCACCGTTACTCTGGCAGACGACGGCTCCATCGCGGCTGTGACCGTTGATGAGTGCAAGGACACCCCCGGCATCTGCGAGCTTCCGTGCGAGCAGCTCCCGGCTGCCATGGTGGCTGCGAACTCCATCAATGTCGATACCGTTGCCGGTGCGACCCTGACCTCCAACGCTATCCTCGCGACCGTCAAGGCTGCGCTGGAGAACGGCGGCGTGGACACCACCGCGCTGATGGAGAAGAAGGAAGTCATCGTTGAGAAGGCTGCTGACGAGACCCTGGAGACCGACGTCGTGGTTATCGGCGCGGGCGGCGCGGGCCTTGCGGCTGCGATCACCGCTCAGCAGAACGGCGCGAACGTCATCGTCGTTGAGAAGATGCCCAAGGTTGGCGGCAACACCATCCTCGCGGGCGGCGCTGTCAACGCGGTTGAAGATCGCAGCGAGTTCGCCATCAAGCAGAATGACTCTGTGTATTGGCACTACTGGCAGACCCTCAACGGCGGCGACTGGCAGGGCGATCCGGAGCTGGTCATGACCCTCGTTGAGAATGCTTACGACGCCATCCAGTGGACCAAGTCTCTGGGTATGGAATGGCTCGGCGAAGAGGCTGTCTTCACTGTTTCCGGCGGTCTGTGGCCGCGTGCCTGGAAGCCGGCGATGGTTGCTGGTACCGGCTTCTTTGACACCTACACCAAGTACATCAACGCGAATCCGGACACCATGACCCTCATGCTCAACACCAAGGCTGAGGAAATCATGGTTAATGAGAAGGGCGCTGCCTGCGGTATCGTCGCTACCGGCGAAACCGGCAACACCATCACCATCAACGCCAAGAGCGTTGTCGTCGCCACTGGCGGCTTCTCCAAGAATGTCCAGCTGCGTATGGCGTATGACTCTATCTGGGGCACCCTGGATGAGAAGGTTCTCTCCACCAACCACGAAGGCGCGACCGGCGACGGCGTGAAGATGCTGCAGGCTCTGAATGCTGACTTCATCCAGATGGGCAACATTCAGCTCCTCCCGCTGGGCGATCCGAAGACCGGCTCCCTGTCCGGCAACATCGAGCATGGTGTTGAAACCCGTATCTTCGTCAACAAGTCCGGCCTGCGCTACGGCGATGAGGGCGGCCGCCGCGACGACATGACCCGCGACCTGTTCGCGCAGGAAGA
>CAZACE010000279.1:0-3052 GCA_964483255.1 uncultured Oscillospiraceae bacterium | reverse complement strand
TCCGTTTTCACAAAGATGCCACAATGCGGAGGGAGAACGTTGGGGATTTCATCCCCAAGCCCCTGACAAGGGACTTCGTCCCTTGACCCCATGTACGCTTCGCGGCGGTTTTAATCATCTATACCATAAAACGCCTCTGGCGAAGCCAGAGGCGTTTTCAGATATTCTTCTTTAAACAGCGCGAAGCGAAGAAGGGGTCTGGAGATGACCCCGTTTACGCTTCGATGATGCTCTTGCCCGTCATTTCCTTGGGAACCGGCAGGCCGACATACGGCAGCATGGTCGGCGCAATGTCCGCCAGGCAGCCGCCCTTGCGCATCTTCACATCGCCCACGCCGGCGGCCAGGAACGGCACGACGTTGGTGGTATGTGCGGTGAAGGGAGAGCCGTCCTCGTTCTTCATCTTGTCCGCGTTGCCGTGGTCAGCGGTGAGGAACATGCAGCCGCCCATCTCCTTGGTGGCTTCCCAGACCTTGCCGACGCAGGCGTCAACGGCCTCGACAGCCTTGACAGCCGCCTCGAACACGCCAGTATGGCCGACCATGTCGCAGTTGGCGAAGTTGAGGATAACGACGTCGTACTTGCCGCTCCTGATGCGCGCAGCGCACTCCTCGGCAACTTCGTAGGCGCTCATCTCCGGCTTGAGGTCGTAGGTCGCAACCTTCGGGGACGGGATCACCTTGCGGTCCTCGCCCTCGTACGGCGCTTCCAGACCGCCGTTGAAGAAGAACGTGACATGCGCGTACTTCTCGGTCTCGGCGATGCGCAGCTGGGTCTTGCCATTGGCGGCGAGATACTCGCCCAGCACGTTGGTCAGCTCGACCGGCGGATAGGCAACCTCGACGTTGGGCATGGTCGCATCGTACTCCGCCATGCAGACATACTGCACCGGGAAGCGGCCGAAGCGGCGCTCGAAGCCCTTGAACTCGTCGTCGACGAACGTGCGGGTGATTTCACGCGCGCGGTCCGGACGGAAATTGAGGAAGACGATGGTGTCGCCCGCGGTGATGCGGCCCTTATCGCTGGTGACGCATGGGAGGATGAACTCGTCGGTCACGCCGGCGGCATAGGTCTTCTCCATGCACGCCTGCCAGTCAGCGGCCTTCTCGCCCTCGCCATAGACGAACGCGGCGTACGCCTTCTCCACGCGATCCCAGTTGGAGTCGCGGTCCATGGCGTAGTAACGGCCGGTGACGGTCGCGATCTCGCCCAGCTGGATCTCGTCCATCTTCTTCTGCAGATCGGTAAGGAAGCCCGCGCCGGACTTCGGGTCGGTGTCGCGGCCATCCATGATCGCGTGAACATAAACGTCCTTCGCGCCCAGATGCTTGGCCAGATCGAGCAGGCCAAAGAGGTGCTCAATGTGGCTGTGCACGCCGCCAGTGCCCTGCAGGCCCATGAAGTGGATCGCCTTGCCGCTCTCAATGGCCTTCTTCATGTTGCGAACGAGGACGTCGTTCTGCTTCATGGTGCCGTCCATGATGGACTTGGTGATCAGGGTCAGCTGCTGATAGACGATGCGGCCCGCGCCGATGTTGGTGTGGCCGACCTCGCTGTTGCCCATCTGGCCATCCGGAAGGCCGACAGCCATGCCGGAGGCATCGATGGTGGTATAGGGACAGGACGCAAACAGCGCGTCCAGATTCGGCTTGTTCGCCGCGGCGATGGCGTTGCCCTCGGTGGTCTCAGGCATGCCGTAGCCGTCCATGATGCAAAGCAGAACGGGTTTCTTGGACATGGGTAAAACTCCTTCTGTTACAAACAAAGTTCTGAGAACGAAGCCACAAGACCTCATCCGTCACGGCTAACGCCGCGCCGCCTTCCCCATAGGGGAAGGCTCATTTTGTTCTCATGATAAAAGCAGATAAGCCCTCCCGTGTGGGGAGGGTGGAGCGCCGCAGGCGAGACGGGTGAGATCCCGCCCGCAGGCGACTGCCTCAATTACTTATCAAAATTCACGACCTGAGAGAAGTCAACAGCCTTCAGGGACGCGCCGCCGATGAGACCGCCGTCGATCTCCGGCTGAGCCATCAGGCCCTTGCAGTTCTTCGGGTTCATGGAGCCGCCGTACTGGATGCGGACCTCGTCGGCAGCATCGCCGTAGACGCCGCGGATGGCCTCACGGATGACGCCGATGGTCTCGTTGGCCTGCTCGTCGGTGGCGGTGAGGCCGGTGCCGATAGCCCAAACCGGCTCATAGGCGACGACGACGTTCTTCACCTGCTCGGCGGTCAGGCCGGTCAGGGCGATCAGGGTCTGATAGGCGACCAGCGCGTTGGTGTAGCCAGCCTCGCGCTCTTCCTTCTTCTCGCCCACGCAGATGATCGGGGTCAGGCCAGCCTCAACGGCAGCCAGGGTGCGCAGGTTGACAGTCGCATCGGTCTCGCCGAAGTACTGACGGCGCTCGCTGTGGCCGAGGATGACGTATTCCACGCCGCACTCCTTGAGCATCGCAGCGCTCAGTTCGCCGGTGTAGGCGCCATTGGCCTTCCAGTGCATGTTCTGAGCGCCCAGCTTGATGTTGGTGCCCTTGATGACCTCGGCAACAGCCGCAAAATTGACCGCCGGAACGCCGACGACCACGTCGCACACCGCGTCCTTCACCAGCGGAATCAGCTCGGTGACGAGCGCCGCGGCCTCGGACGGGGTCTTGTTCATCTTCCAGTTGCCGGCAATGATCGGCTTACGCATAGTGGTATTCTCCTTTATTCTTCGAAATGTTCTTCACAGAAGAAGCCCCGGCTCGGCCATGTGGCCGGCCGGGGCAATGTTTCTTTGTCGTGTCAGACGCCGATTACTTCTCGTCCAGGCACGCAACGCCCGGCAGGGTCTTGCCCTCCAGATACTCCAGGGAAGCGCCGCCGCCGGTGGAGATGTGGGTCATCTGAGCGCCCAGGCCCATCTGCTCAACAGCAGCCGCGCTGTCGCCGCCGCCGATGATGGTGATCGCCTCGGACTCGGCCAGCGCCTTGGCAACAGCCAGGGTGCCCACGGCCAGGGTCGGATTCTCGAACACGCCCATCGGGCCGTTCCAGATGACGGTCTTGGCATT
>CAZACE010000278.1:0-3063 GCA_964483255.1 uncultured Oscillospiraceae bacterium | reverse complement strand
ATGACCTACACGAAGGAATATCTGGACAGGATTCAGAAGGAACTCAACACCGCCGTCCTGTGCGACATTCTGGACGATCTGGGTTACCGCCATCAGGCGATGGCCGGCAACCTCTATCCGCTGGAGGAGGATTACAAGCTTGTGGGCGTGGCGCGCACGGTGCTGGCGTATGACGTATTCGAGCAGCCGAAGCAGGCTTATGCCACGGAGATCGAGGCGGTTGACGCGCTGCGCCCGGGCGATATCGCCGTGTGCGTGAACAGGAGCTGCAGCAACGGCTTCTGGGGTGAGCTGATGACCAACGCGGCGATTGCAAGAGGCGCGCGCGGCGCGATCATCGAGGGCGCGATCCGCGATATCACGCAGATCAAGGCGCTGAGAGATCAGTTTATGGTTTTCACCAAGGGTCGTAATCCGCTGGATTCGAAGGGCCGCTGCCTTGTGGCAGATTATGACTGCCCGATCGTCTGCGACGGTGTGCGCGTATGTCCGGGCGATCTGGTTTTCGGCGATATCGACGGTATCGTCGTGGTGCCGGGCGAGGTTGTGGAGGAAGTGGTCGAAAAGGCGTTTGAAAAGATCGCCGGCGAGAACCTCGTGCGCGATGCGCTGCGCAGCGGCATGCTTCTCAAGGACGCGTTCGCCAAATTCGGTATCCTGTAAACCGGTTTGCAAATTCTGCTGTTTTGTGATATCATATAACTATCACAGGACAAGGGGGATTTGCATGATGAAGAAGTTTGTCGAATATGAGAAGCTCTCCAAAAAGCAGAAGCGGGAAATCGACAAGGCAAAGCGCGCGAACTGGGGCGATGTGATCCCGGTGACAAAGAAAGTCGAAAGCGCAAAGATTTACAACAGAAAGAAACACCAGCGAAGGGATTGGGAATCCGGCGCTGGTGTTTTTATATGATGGGAACATAACGATGATGGGACAGCGCGCATGTTTTGTGGTAAGATAGATGAAGCTAAGCGGGCGAAGACGCCCGGGAACGGAGACGACAAGCATGATTCTCAAACGCGATATCCTCTTTACGCCGGCAAACGAGATGCGCACGTTGCATATCTATCTGCCCGACGACTATGAAACAAGCGGCGAGCATTATCCGGTGATGTATTTCTTTGACGGACACAACCTCTTCTTCAACCACGACGCGACCTACGGCAAGAGCTGGGGTCTCAAGGAATTTCTGGACGGCTGGGAGAAGAAGCTGATCATAGTGGGCGTCACCTGCTCGATGACGAACAGACTTGTGGAGTACTGCCCGTATCACTTCACGAAGGGCTTCCTCGGCGAGATCAAGGGCACGGGTGATGAAACCCTTCGCTGGATGGTGGAGGAGCTCAAGCCTGTGATCGACCGCGATTACCGCACGATGCCCTTTCGCGAGTGCACGGCCATCGGCGGTTCGAGCATGGGCGGCCTGATGAGCCTGTATGCGGCGATCAAATACAACATGTGGTTCTCCAAGGCTGCGTGCCTTTCCAGCACGACTGGCCCGTGCATGGAAGAATTCCGCAGGGATCTGAGCGAGACCGAGATGTTTGCCGATACGCGCGTATATCTCTCCTGGGGCACGGAGGAGGGCGGCGGATCGAAGATGTATCCGCGAAACGACACAAACGACACCATGGCGGGAAGAAACGGCGAACTGGCCGCGCGCATCAGCGAGAAGGGGTGTCTTGCGCGCATCTACGGCCAGCCAGGCGGCCATCACTGTGAGGCCGACTGGGAGAAGCAGGTGCCGATGTTCATGAATTTCCTGTGGATGAATCGCTAAGCTGCTTAAAACCGCCGCGAAGCGAACATGGGGTCTGGGGACGATGTCCTCAGATGGGTTTTGGGCGATAGCCCAACGTATATCTTACCGGCCTTTGCGCATACTCTCTCCATAGAGGGAGATGGTATGCTTGAAAAAGGCCGGTTTTCTGATATCGATTCTTGCGCTGCTGCTTGTCCTGAGCGGCTGCAGTATTCGCACGCTGGGCAAGGACGCGCCCGCGCTGCCCGAGCCGCAGAACACGACCAGCGCGCAGGCAAAGGCGAATGCTTCGCCGGGAAAGGCTGCGGCTGATCTTGTGCCAAAGAAGCTCAAGAAGGGTGCTGATGGCGTGCCTGTGCTCAAGGTCTACGACGTGAAGGCGGAAAAGCTCATTGAGGAAAGTGTGGAGGAATACGTACCGGCGGTGCTGGCGGGCGAGATGGCGGGCGATTGGCCGCTGGAGGCGCTCAAGGCGCAGGCGATCCTTGCGCGCACGTTTGTGCTGCAGTTTGTGACGGAGAAAACCTCACGCTATGAGGGCGCGGATATTTCCACGGATATCGAGGAGGCGCAGGCGTATAACGCCGATGCGGTCAATGACAGGATTAAGAAGGCCGTGAGCGAGACGCGCGGATTGGTGCTCAGCAGCGGCGGCAAGCTGCCCTATGCGTGGTTCCATGCGCATTCCGGAGGCCTTACGGCGCGCGCGAAGGAGGGGCTCGACTATGAAAAGGACGAGCCCGGCTATACGCAATGCGTGAAGGGCATGGAAAACGATGAAGCGCCGCCTGATGCGGCTCATTGGCAGGCGGCATTCACGATGGACGAGGTGATCGCGGCGATGGCGGATGTGGGCGCGAAGGTGGACGAAGTGACGAGCGTGACCATCGGCCAGCGGGGAGAGAGCGGCCGGGCGATGACGCTGATCGTCTCCGGCAGGGAGGTTTCCGCGCCGGCGCTGCGCATTGCGCTGGGCTCGACGAAGATGCGTTCCTGCCTGCTGGAGAGCCTGCGCGTGGAGGACGGACAGGTAAAGATGAAGGGCAAGGGCTACGGCCATGGCGTGGGCATGAGCCAGTGGGGCGCCTATGCGATGGCGAAAGAGGGAAAGACGGCGGAGGAAATCGTGACGCATTATTTTAAAGACGTGATGCTGACCAAAGCCTGGGAATGATGCGGGAGAAAGAAGAAAGAAGAAAGAAGAAATTGCCGAAATCTGAAAAAAGATGTTGACATGTGCGCTGCCCCGATGTATAATACATACCGTTGACGGGGCATTAGCGCAGTTGGTAGCGCGTTT
>CAZACE010000277.1:0-3070 GCA_964483255.1 uncultured Oscillospiraceae bacterium | reverse complement strand
CGTTTGCCACGGGAGAAAAAAAGATTTGCTAATCCCCATATACAACCCCGGGTCCAGGGCCCTCAGGCCCTGGCGGTTTTAAGGGGGTATGGGAGTCCAGAGGGAGGTAGGGGGGAAATCCGAATCCCCCCTGCTCCCTCTGGCCCAGCGGAGCGCGTCCTCCGCCGGAGGCAATCGCTTATTCTTACATTCTCTTCTTTCTTGTATGGCTCGCCAGCACCGGCAGGCAGCACACAAACGGATAGATATACCGTCCCGCCATCACCGGACCCAGCAGGAACGTGCCCCACAGTATCACAGGCAAAAGCGCACAGGTAAAACTCTTCCAGCGTCCAAGATACAGCTCTCTGAGCACAAAATAAAGCATCACCCAGATAATCATGCCCATGTTGAAAAGAATACCGATCACCGGAATCTGCATCGCGCCCTGCGCGCCGAATCTCCAACTCAGCGATGCCAGCACGCGCGGCATAAGGCTCTGGGACGAAATTCGCTCAAATTCGCACCAGTCGTAGTATTGGTCGGAAATACCCATTTGCAGGTAATAGCCGGACACACCGTATTCGCTGTAAGGATACAGGAATGAATACGTGTGCAGAAGCAGCGCGTCAAAATACGCCTTCGGGCATTTTTTCGCGATGCTCAGATATATCCGCGCATATTTCTCCGAATCCGACAAAAACCTGTCCGTATCAAATTCGAACTTCACCGGATCAGAGATCGTCGGATCGTAGAGCTGCCAGCTGCCGCCCGGCATCAGCTCGTCGATTGCCTGCTTCTCTTCCCCGTTCAGCAGTTCGCTGTGCAGATTCCGCGCGCGCGCCATCTGCTGAATCGGCCAGGAGAGCATCTCGCACAGATCACCCTCAGCTGCATGCGTCGCGGCCTTCATTGCACCGCCCAAGCCCATGCTCAGCAGGATTGCCAGCAGCGCAGCAGCTCCCATGCGCAGCGCTTTCTTTCGAAGAAGGATCACCGCAAGCGCCAGCCAGACGGCTATCGCATAGAACGCATTGTTGCGCAGCAGCAGCATAAATGCACCGGCAAACACAATACCGCCAAGCAGCTTTCCGTCCGGTTTCTCGCTCATCAGCGCTTCGCGCATCAGCGAAAGCGTGAGCACAAACAGCCCGGAAAACAGCACATCCTTCGTCGCATTCACGGCCATCATCATGTGCAGCGGATAGAACGCAAAAAACAGTGCGCTGCATCTTGCCGCGCGCGCCCCGCTCTGCCGCGCAATGGACGCGCATGCAGCAGCAAAGCATGCCGCAAGTCCCGCCATTTGAATCACAATATACAGTGCCGCACCGAGGTTGATATTTCCCAGCGCATGCCCCAGCTTCACACAGGCGCCCATCAGCAGCGTATGCAGCAGCGGATGATGGGTCGAATAGACGCCGGTAAACACCTGCTCCAGCTGGAACGGCACATCATAGGCAAACGAGCCGGGGAACGCGATCAGAAACATCGGCACATAGCAGGCGAGGATACATGCAAAGGCTTTCCATGCCGAAAATGTACCGCTGCATGCAGGTTTCTGCGCCGCTGTTTCGCTTCGAGAAAACAGCAAACGAAGCAGCGCCATCGTCGGCGGCATAAGCGCCGCGCTCACAAGCAGCGCCTGCGCAATCCGGCTTTCGCCATAGTACTCCGCCTGCCAGCCAAAGGCGGCAAACAGGGCATACGTCGCGCTGCCCAGCACGAGTGTCGCGCGCTTTCTCAGCTTTTCAGTGTTCATCCCTGCGCCCCTTTCGCTCTTTTTGTCAGTTTAACACAACCGCGCAAAATACACAATTGTTTCGCACGCTTTGCCCGCCGCCATCCCATTGACCCATCGACATCTTGCGCCATGTTTTTTGATTTTCAACACATTCCTGTCACATTTCCCCGTTATACTGATATCAACAAAGGTCGAATCCCCATTCGCCTTTGCAGCGCCTTCGCCTCTTCCCCTCCGTGCGAAGGCACGAATCTTCCTTTTTCTTCCCCTTCCTCTATTTTATTCCCTTCCACGAGAAAAGGATCGCGGCGCAGGCTGCGGTCCTTTTCCATTTCCGGCAAAAAAAGAAGCGGCACAAACCGCTTCCGATTGCATTATGATTCAGCTTCCCCTGAAACGGGAGCTTCCTGCATTTTCATCTCTCCCAGACGGTCCATGATCGTCTGATACAGATATGGCGCAGCCTCCGGCCAGCGCGCACAGAATCTCTTTGCCTGTGCCTTGGTCGCCGCCGTGAGCTTCATGGAAAAGATTTCCTCGCCGGATTCCAGCGCGCGCAGCGTCACGGCATAGCCGTTTCCGCAAGGCTCAAAATCCGCCGGCATGGACAATTCATCCAGCACGCGCCTGCGCCAGAGCGCGCTGTGCTGGTTAAGCTTTTCCTGCTGGGACGCGCGAATGCGCGAACCGAACAGCTCCAGGCTCTGTCTGCCTTCCGGCGTCAGAATGAGCAGCATGCCCTCCAGATGGCGCGATTCGCGCACAAGGCCTGCATCTTTAAGACCGGAGAGCGCCAGAAAAAAACGGAACTGGCTCACAAGGCCGGTTTCTACGACAAAACGCAGCAGCTGCTCTTCCGTACAGCCGCCCAATCGATCAAGCGCGCTCAGCAATACGAGCTTATCTTCCTCTTCTGTGGCATGCACATCGAACACAAGCATACCTCCTTAGGGACAGCTTCAGGCTTCCTTGGCGTCGTCCTTGATCAGATAGCCTTCCAGCGCCTTGAGCAGATCGTCGCAGTCGTCGCTGTAGATATCCATGCGGATCGGGCGGGACAAATCAATGGAAAAAATGCCGAGAATGGACTTGGCATCCACCACATAGCGGCCGGAGCGCAGATCCATATCATACGGATAACGATTGACAAGGCTCACAAAGCTCTTGACGTGATCGGTCATCATCGTCAGGCGGATATTCACAGACTTCATACAAACGATCCCTCCCTTTTTCCATATACGTACGTATTATACTCCAAACCAGAATTGAATGCAAGCTGTGACAGCCATCATCCCAGGGCTTACGCATGAATTGAAAGCATGACTTTTTTGAAGTATTCCTCATCAT
>CAZACE010000276.1:0-3098 GCA_964483255.1 uncultured Oscillospiraceae bacterium | reverse complement strand
GGACGAGCAGGGACTGGGCACGGGCTATACAGGCGGATATATGCATGTGCGCGTGAAAGATGCGCGGCCGGGTGATGTGGTCCGCGTAAGGATTATCGATGTAGAAAAAGACGAACTGCTCGCGGAGCTGGAGACAAGCGTATGAGCGATGAACGTAATTATGGCATTGATGCTCTGAGATTGTTTCTGATGCTGATGATCATTGTGCATCATCTGCTTTTGCACGGTGCGATACTGAAATACATGGAGCCGGGATCCTTGCGCTATGCTGAAGCGTGGCTGTTTGAAGTAGGAACGTTTTGTGCGGTGAATTGTTTTGCGATGATATCCGGCTATGTGGGCGTGAAATCCAAGGATAAGCTCTCAAATATGCTGTATCTTTGGCTTCAGGTATGGCTGTATGCGATGCTGATGACTGGTGTTGTTTCGAAGCTGTATCCAGGAAGCGTGGATTCCAAGCAATGGCAGGCGGCGATGTTTCCTGTTACTGGCCTGCAGTATTGGTACTATACTGCGTATATTGGAGTTATGGCATTTGCGCCCATACTGAAAAGAGCGTTGAATGCCATGAGTTTCCGGGAAGCACGGTACTGTGTATTGGTACTGTTTGTTGTTTTTTCGGTTTATCAAACCTTTTGCAGAGAGGTGTTCCCCACCCAAAATGGTTACAGTATGATTTGGCTGGTGATCATGTATGTCATTGGCGGATACTGCAGGCTGTACGGTGATGAAGATAAATGGTTTTTGAGATTGAAGAAACATGGTGTGTGGGTATATGGGAGTATGGTTGCGATTTCGTTGGGCTTCAAGCTTATAAGTGAATCGATGCTCCGTGCAAATAGATGGCATGGTATTGATGAGGATATGTTGATCAGATATATATCGCCTACGATTGTTTTGTGTGCAGTTGCTTTGTTGGCGGTATTTTCACAATGGAAGCCCAACGCCGTACTCAAGAAATACATTTCCCTCTTATCGCCCTCTGCATTTTGCATCTATCTGATTCATGATCATGATCTGATCAGATTGAATTTCATCGTAGAAGAATTTGCACAGTATTCATTCATCAAAGCATACCTGTTTCCGTTTGCTTTGATTTTTACAGCGTTGGCGATCTTTGGCATATGCATTGCTGTGGACCTGATCAGAAGAAAGATTTTTGATCTGTTGAAGGTGAAATCGCTGTGTGTGAGAATATGTTCAGGATTGGAGAAAGTCCTCTTTGGTTGATTGTGTAGATTGCTTACAAGGAGAGTGTTTGTGATGAACGATTGTCTGTTCTGCAAGATCGCTGCTGGCCAGATTCCCAGCACGAAGGTATACGAGGACGAGCAGGTGCTCGCTTTCCGCGACATCGCGCCGCAGGTGCCGGTGCATGTGCTGGTGATTCCCAAGAAGCATGTGTCCGGCTGGTATGACGCCAAGGACGAGGACGATGCACTGCTGGCGCACCTGATGCGCGTGGCGGCGAAGGTCGCGCAGCTGGAGGGCATCGAAGAGAGCGGCTTCCGCGTCGTGTCCAATTGCGGCGCCGACGCGCAGCAGACGGTGAAGCATCTGCATCTGCATGTGCTCGGCGGCAAGGCGATGGCGGGCGAGATGGCATAAACGGCTGTGGTCAGGCATGAATAAACTCGAAAAAGTTTTTAGGGAGGAATTATGCCTAAAATCTTTTGAAGAAAATGAAAAATACGGTTGACGAATAGGGTTTGTTGCGCTATAATTAAGCGTACGGTACTCCATTGACGGCGAATTTGACGCAATGGATCGTCGAATGATTGAGCCGAGGGGAGGGATACTAGATGTCTGAGATCCGTATTCGTGAGAATGAATCCCTGGAAAGTGCTCTGAGGAGATTCAAGAGGCAGTGCGCGCGAGCTGGCGTTATCGCTGAGGTTCGTAAGAGAGAGCATTACGAGAAGCCGTCCGTCCGTCGTAAGAAGAAGGCCGAGGCTGCCCGTAAGCGCAAGTACTGATTCACAAAATCGCTCCATCGCAAGATGGAGCTTTTTTTGCTTAATGGGAAATTGCGCGAAATTCGTGCAGCGAGCACCTTAATTATATAAAGTTTTTTCGGAAGTGGAAGCGGCCACTGGCCGCTTTTTGTAGAATTCATGCTGAATTCTATATACTATGGAGGAAGAGTTGTGAAATACGCATTTCTGCTTTATCCGCATCAGAATGTGCGCTATCGCCAGTCGCTCAGGCTCCTTGCCGAGCAGGAGCTGCTCATGACCCTGCGTGCGCTGGGTCATGAATGCGATGTGAAGCTCTGCGATATGGGCGGCGCGGCGTTTCTTCGCTTTGAGGCGGAGAACCTCAGCGAACGCGATATCCGCATGCTGAGCCAGCTGGCGAGCATCTATGTGATGTTTTCGTGCGAAAACGGCGGCATGACGCCGATGGAGAGCCTGCATCCGGATTATATCGGCGAGGATCTGCCTGCGCTGCTCAAATACAAGGGCAAGACGAACGAGATGTTCACCGATACCATGATCACCATGGCGCTTGTATCCAGCGGCTTTATCGGTCAGCATGACAGCGACCTCATCATCTGCGATCCCATGGCCGGAAGAGGCACGACGCTGATGCTCGCGCTTCGCCGCGGTTATCACGGCGTGGGCATCGAGATCGGCAAGGCGGACGTCAAGGAAGCCTGCGATTACATGACGCGCTACCTGGAATTCCACCGTATCAAGCACAAGAAGACGGAGACTTCGCTGACTGTGAAGGGGCAGGCGGGCGGCAGGGAGACGAAGTTCGTCTTCTCCGATACGCCGGAGCATTTTAAGGCCGGCGATACGCGCTCGCTGCGCATGATCCAGGGCGATACGCGCGATACGCTGGCGCTGCTCAAGGCCAGGAGCGTACACCTGATGGTGACCGATATCCCGTATGGCGTGCAGAAGGGCACGGCGGGCAAGCAGGATTCCATCGGCGGTACGCTGAAATCTGCGCTGCCCGCGTGGCGTGATGCGCTCAAACCCGGCGGCGTGCTGGCGATGAGCTTCAATACCTATGTGACCAGGCGGGAGGATCTCATGCGTATGTGTGAGCTTGCGGGCTTTGAGGTCATGGAAACCGGCAAACTGGAGCAC
>CAZACE010000275.1:0-3102 GCA_964483255.1 uncultured Oscillospiraceae bacterium | reverse complement strand
GGTGTCGGAGAAGCTGCCGGTCCAGGACAGCATGTACTCGGCGTTCGGGTTGCTCTCGTTCAGACCCATAACGAAGCCGCGGACATAGCGGGCGGAGTCAGCGCCGTCGGTGGAACCGACGATACCGACCTTGTTCGCCTTGGTCATCATGCCGGCGATGATGCCGTTGATGTAGCCCGGCTCCTCGGACATCGGCATGTAGGTGAACACGTTCTCACCGAAGAGCTGATCGGTGGTGCCGGCGGCCCAGACCTGATCCGGATACTCCGGAGCGATCTCCTGAACGGCGGTGTTGAACATCGCGCCGTGGCAGAGGATGATGTCGTAATTCTCTGCCAGCTGATCCAGGGTGTTCGGGGCGTCAGCGGTGGCAACGGACTCAACCGGGGTGTACTCGATTTCGTAGCCCAGAGAGATGGCCTTCTCAACACCCATGTGCATGGACTGGCACCAGCCCTTGTCATCCACGGTGTCCGGATAGACGATGGCGATGGAAATGCTCTCGGCGACGGCAGCGCAGGAGATGAACAGCATCATTGCGCAGGCAAACAGGGCGATCAGCTTTTTCATGGCGAAATGCTCCTTTGTCTATATGTGGTGTATGTAGGTTCAGGCCCGTTAAGTCCGGGCTCTTCTGACTATAGTAAGCGAAAAGAATGCAATTGTCAACAGAATTACCGATGATTTAAAAAACAGTTAAAAGAATCGTTCGTAAATTTGAGAGAGTGAAAGATAATAAAGAAAATCTATAATGTGGATTTTAAAAAAGGACAGCCGCGTGATTTGCGCGGCCGTCTCATGGGAGATCGGAAGGATTAATCAAGGGTGACGCCGCTGAAATCGACGGTATTCGCCTGAGCGCTCATGCTGTCCAGCGCTGCCTGCGCAGCGGCCTTCACGTCCTCGGGCATCAGCCCGGCATTGTCTGAGAAAGTATAGACAAAGCCGCCATTATTGTAGTTCAGCGGGATGTTCTCGCTGCCCTTCCGGCCTTCAGCAGTGCGCTCAATGAGCTCGATAATCATGCCGGAATAATCATAGTCGGCAGCAGCGCTGACGCAGCCGGGAAAATCGGCGAGCTGAGAAGCGGTCTGGCCGATCCAGGTAACGCCCTCGGCGGCGTCCACATTGCGCAGTGCCGCCACGGCCTGCTGGGACGGCCCCACGAGCACATCACAGCCGGCCTCGATGAATGTCTTGCCGATTGCGCCTGCTCCGACGGTATCGGAGAAGCTGCCGGTCCAGGAGAGCATGTATTCGACTTCCGGCTTGGTATCCGCAAGAGCCTTGATAAAACCGCGGATGTAGCGGGCAGAATCGCCGCTGTCAGTCGGACCAACGATGCCAACCTTGTTTGTTTTTGTGGTCATCGCAGCAATGAGGCCATTGATATAGCCCGGTTCTTCGGACATGGGCATGTAGGTGAAGATGTTCTCGCCCAGAATATTGTCGCTGGTGCCCATGGCAAAGATCTGATTCGGATACTCAGCGGCGATCTCGGTGGTGGCGGCAATGAACTGCGCGCCATGTACGATGATGATGTCGTAGTTTTCTGCCAGTTGGCCCAGTGTGTTCGGGGCGTCCGACACATGCACGGACTCAAAGGGCGTATAGTCGATATCATAGCCCTTTGCGATCACGCTTTCCACGCCGCTGTGCATGGACTGACACCAGCCCTGATCTTTGACGGTATCGGAATAGACGACGGCGATAGAGATGTTTTCGGCAACGGCGCTGCAGCAGAGCGTCAGCATCAGCATAAGAGCCGGCAGGACAGAAAACTTCTTCATGGTGAGAATAACTCCTTTAAGCATGTTGAAAGGGACAGAATATATGATTTGGATACATTTGGGATTCTTCCAAAATTTTATGCGAAAATCCGTCTGTTGTCAACATAACTCCCGGTTATTTTTGTCAGCAAACAAAGCATTGCTCGCCTTTTGACACTTGTTGACAAAGCAATCGATATTCCAATATAATGTTTAATGAATCTATAGGCCGCTTTGTGCATGCGGCGGAGGTGTGCGATGGCTAGATACAAAAGTTATGTTCTGGCGCAGTCTCTGGAGGAAGCATATGCGCTCAATCAGAAGAAAAGCAGCGTGATTGTAGCGGGCAATATGTGGCTGCGCATGTGCGGACTTAACAAGCAGACGGCGATCGATCTGTCCCTGCTTGACCTTGATGGCATTGAGGAAGAGGAGAATGCCTTTGTCATCGGCGCAATGGCTTCTCTGAGAAGCCTTGAAACGCACGGGGCGCTCAATCGCGCTTTCGGCGGCGTATTCCAAAGGGCATTTGCTCCGATCGTGGGCACGCAGTTCCGCAATGGCGCAACCATCGGCGGCAGCGTGTATAGCCGCTTTGGCTTTTCGGATGTCAGCGCCCTGCTGCTGGCGCTGGATGCTGAAGTCGTCCTATTTAAACGCGGTACGGTAAAACTCTCCGATTATCAGATGGAAGCCTGGGATCGCGATATCATCACGCATGTCCGCATTCCCAAGGGACAGAAGGGCGATGTGCAGAGCGTGCGCATAAGCGGAACGGATATCCCCACGCTGGTGTGTGCTGCGGCAAAATCCGAAAATGGCGTACGCGTCGTTCTGGGCGCGCGTCCAGCGCGCGCGGTGATCGTGGCGGACGGCTTGCAGGCAGATGCAGAAATCGATGCGTCTATATATGAAGAAATTGCCGCGAAGACAGCCTTTGGCACGAACCTTCGCGCGAGTGAGGCTTACAGAAGGAAGATTGCGCCCGTGCTGATGGCACGCGCGGTTCAGGGATGCGGGGAGGTGAGCAGTCATGATCGTTGAATTCACGCTGAACGGCCGAAAGGTGTCTGCGCATATCGAAGCGGATGATACGCTCTACAGTGTTCTGCGCAGTCTGGGCATGTATTCCGTCAAGTGTGGCTGCGAAACCACCAACTGCGGATTATGCACCGTTCATATGGATGGCAAGGCCGTGCTCTCCTGCTCGGTACCCGCAGCCCGCTGTGCGGGTCATGCCATTACCACGATGGAGGGGCTGCAGGAGGAAGCCAAGCGCCTTGGCGAATGCCTTGCTGGTGAAGGCGCGGAGCAGTGCGGCTTCTGTGCGCCG
>CAZACE010000274.1:0-3110 GCA_964483255.1 uncultured Oscillospiraceae bacterium | reverse complement strand
CGGGAGGGCCCTTCATTCACGGAGCATTGGCTTGTTTGCCGGTTTTGGGCTTGTTATGGGAGGGTGGGGCCCGCCGGCCCCAAACCCCGCCTGGGGACTAGTCCCCAGACCCCTTTTACGCTTCGCGCAATGATACGATATTGTGTAAGTAGAAAATGGATAAGAAAAATATGAATTTTACCAGGACGATGCTGTCCATCGCCATCCCGCTCACCCTGCAGAACCTGCTGTTCTCCTCCTTCACGCTGATTGATACCGTGATGGTTGGCCGTCTGGGTGATCTGCCTCTGGCGGCTGTGGGCATGGCGGGCAAGTGGTCCTGGTTTTTAAACATTGTGCTCTTCGGCTGCACAAGCGGCGCAGCCGTGTTCATCGCGCAGTATTTCGGCGCGGGGGACGAAGAGGGCATCCATCGCACATACGGCCTGATGAGCATCCTGTCCTTGGCGTCGGGTCTTGTCTTTATGCTCTGCGGCCTGCTGATCCCGGAAGTGGTGATCGGCATGTTTACCAGCGATCCTCGGGCGATTGCAGAGGCATCGGTGTATCTGCGCATCATCGCGTTCAGCTATCCCTTCCAGGGGCTGGCCAAGTCGGCCTCCACGCTGCTTCAGAGCACGCAGCGCGTGGTCATTCCCTTCATCGGTGCGGCCTGCTCCGTAGTGACCAATATTGTGCTCAATGCGCTGCTCATTTTTGGTCTGTGCGGCTTTCCTGCGATGGGCATTGCGGGCGCGGCGCTCGCTTCGGCGATCGCGGTCGTGGTCAATGCGCTGGTCATCTACGTCCTCGGCTTTGCCAGGAGAACGATGCTGCGTGCTCCGCTTGGAAAAATGCTGGATATCAGTCGCAGCTTTGTGAAGGACTATATCCGCATCGGTGCGCCTGCGATGTTCAATGAGACCATCTGGGCGCTGAGCATCCTGATCTACAGCTCGATCTTCGGCCATATGAGCACGGAAGCCTACGCATCGATCACAGTGGTCAAGTCCATCGAGGATCTGACATGTGTGGCGGTCTTTGGCATGTGCTCCGCCTGCGCGGTGATGATTGGCAGCTACGTTGGCAAAGGCGAATATGATAAGGCAAAAGCCTGCGCGCGCTATCACATAGGGTTGGTAACGGCGATGTCTGTGGTCATCGGCATCTCGCTCTTTATTCTCAAGGAGCCGATCATGTCGCTCTTCGGCGTTTCTGAGATCGTACGCGCGGATTCCATGACCGTGATGATGGTCTATGGCGCGGAGATGGCCCTCAGAAACATTCCGCTGATGCTGGTTGTGGGCACGTTCCGCCCGGGCGGCGATACGAAGTACGGCCTGATTGTTGATACGATCTCCGCCTATCTGATCGGCATCCCGCTGACGGCGTTTGTCGGCCTCGTGCTGCATATGAGCGTACCGGTGACTTACGCGGTTATGTATTTTGTGGAGGACGCGCTCAAGACCGTCGTCTATGGGCGGCACTTCTTCTCAAACAAATGGATCAAGCCTGTTGTTTAAGCCGTGACAGTTGCGCATAACACAGAGCCGGCGTCTGTCGGCTGATTTTCCGGATTCAAGATAACGATTGCAACCAAAGGAGAACCCATGGCACAGAATAAAACCGATTTTGAAGAAAAGGCCGCGCCGAAAAAAGGGGCGATTCGCGAGTTTGCTGCTTATTACAAGCCGCATATGCGCATGTTCATGCTGGATCTGTGCTGTGCGCTGGTGATTTCGCTGGTGGATATCCTCTTTCCGGTGTTCACCCGCAAGGTGCTCTACGATTACATTCCCAACCAGATGATGCGTACATTCGCGCTCATGGCTGCGCTGATGCTCGTGATGTTCCTGATCCGCACGGCGGCGCAGTGGATGGTGACCTATCTGGGGCATGTGATGGGCGTGCACATCGAGGCGGACATGCGCGCGGATATCTTCGCGCACATGCAGAAGCTTGGCTTCAGCTTTTACGATAAGAACCGCACAGGCCTGCTCATGTCCCGCGTGACGAACGATCTGTTTGAAATCACGGAGCTGGCGCACCATGGCCCGGAGGACCTGTTCATCTCCTTTGTGACCCTCACCGGCGCGTTCATCGTCCTTTGGAACATTCAGTGGAAGCTGGCGCTGGTGCTCATGGTCTGCGTGCCGCTGATCGTCTGCTTTGTCGCGCTGCGCCGCAGCCGCATGATGCGCGTCTCCCGCGAGGTGAAGCAGCGCACGGCGGGCATCAACGCGGAGATTGAAAGCTCGATTTGCGGCATCCGCGTGGCAAAGGCGTTGGGCAACGAGCGCGTGGAGATTCGCAAATTCACGGATTGCACTGACCGTTATGTCGCAGCGAAGAGCGGCTATTACAAGGTGATGGCGAGCTTCTTCTCCGGAACGGAGCTGTTCATGAACCTGATGAGTCTGTCCATCATCTGCGCGGGCAGCTATCTCATCATGAAGGAGCAGATGGATATTGCGACGCTGGTGACGTTTAACATGTACGTAGCCAGCGTGCAGAGCCCGATACGCAAGCTGACGCAGTTTACCGAGCAATTCACCCAGGGCATGGCGGGCTTCCAGCGCTTCCGTGCAATCATGCACGAGCAGCCGGACATTGAGGACAGCCTAAGCGCCCAGCCGCTTGAAAATGTGCGCGGCGAGATCGAATTCAGGAACGTGACCTTCACCTACGACAAGGAGAAGGAAGTTGTGCTTGAAAATGTGAATCTGCATATCCGCCCGGGCGAAATGCTGGCCCTGGTCGGCCCGAGCGGCGGCGGCAAGTCCACGCTCTGCCAGCTCATTCCGCGCTTTTACGAGGCGACAAAGGGTGATATCACCATCGATGGAAAGAACATCCGCGATGTGAAGCTTGCGGACCTTCGAAGCAGCATCGGCATCGTCCAGCAGGACGTCTTCCTCTTTGCCGGTTCGATTCTGGAAAACATCCGCTACGGCAGGCCGGATGCGACGATGGACGAGGTGATCGAGGCGGCGAAGCAGGCGGAGATTCACGAGGACATCATGCGCATGCCAAATGGCTACGACACCATCGTCGGCGAGCGCGGCATCATGCTCTCCGGCGGCCAGAAGCAGCGTGTATCCATCGCGCGCATCTTCCTCAAGAATCCGCGC
>CAZACE010000273.1:0-3138 GCA_964483255.1 uncultured Oscillospiraceae bacterium | reverse complement strand
TGCTCAGCGCAACGCTCATCTTCCGCAGCCATATGCTTACGACGCTGCTGTGTGCAGTGTGTGCGCTGGCAATCGGCGTGTTGTATATCAGAAAGATTATCCGGGAAAAGCGTCTGGGTGCAATCATCCTGGCCTGCGCGGCGACGCTTCTGGTCAATCTCAATCAGCTGATACCCTTTGTATCGATCTATGTCGGCGGTATCAGCACACCGGCTATGCAGTTTGGCTTCGCGGGCTCGGCGCTTGCGCTGGCGCAGATGCTACAGCCGGGCGAATACATCGGCCTTGCGCTGATCTTTGGCGCGGCGGCGTTTGTTTGTGCGCAGGCCGAAGAGGGGGAAAGGGATTCGCGCCGTGTGCTGTGGCTCCTGTTGCTGGCTGGCGTCGTTTGCGCCATCCTGGCGACGAATCTGTTCCCGTGGAATCATGTTTCCCAGCTGACGCGCGGCCTGGTGGATACGCTGCAGTTCCCTTGGCGTTTCCTGCTGCTGACGGCAGTTTGCTTTTCGCTGTGCGGCGGCGACGGCGTGCGGCGCATGGTGCGCACGAATGGCATGCATGCGGCGCTGCTGACGCTCGTGGTTGCCGTGATGTGCTCGGCGCCCTATATTCAGGGAATGTTCAATTACGAATATGATCTGGAATTCGGCCAGAGCGCAAAGACCTACATGATCTATCCGGAATATCAGATTGCGGGCACGGACGTGAACGACACGCGCAGCCGCGCGGTGAATATGCTGGGCGATGTGCAGATGATGGAGTACCAGAAGGACGGAACGAGAATCAGCGCACAGGTGGAAGCTGTGGGCGACGCTTCGCTGGAGTTCTCGCTCTTCGGTTTCCCGGGCTACGCGGCTGAGCTTGACGGCGAGGAGATCGCCTGGCGCCTTGGCAGCAACAACCGCCTGACGGTGGATCTGCCGGCGGGCACGCAGGGCGAGCTCTCGGTTTACTATGAGGGAAAAACGATCTGGACGGTCACGGACGTCATTTCGCTGGCGTCTGCGCTGGCGCTGGGTCTGTGGGTATTTTTCGGGAAAAAGAGGAGATTGGCTTGAAAAAGACGGCAGGAAAAGCGGATATTCTGATTGCCCTGGCGGCGCTTGTTCTGATCGTGCTGGTGTTTGTAACCGGCGCGCTGGACAGGCAGATGACGTGGGTGGATATGCCGTATCTGATGATGGACTTTGGCGGCGGTCTCTCCCGTGAAGCGGCGGATTACGGCGTGATGAACGACGGACCGGGTCTGAATCTTCCGGCGGGGCAGTACCGCGTCAAATGGAGCATCGACGGCGACGGCGACAACCATCTTGTGATCCGGACGGAAAACGGCGTGATTGCTGAGCCGGAGCAGATTGCGCTCCCCGCAGGACAGGCGCAGGGCGAGGCTGTGTTCACGCTGCCCTCCGGCGCGCAGGGCGTGGATATTGCGGTATCCTATGACAGCGGCACGTACATCCGCGTGCAGGACATGCGCCTGTACAGCCCGATGTACCGGGACCATGCGTTTACATTCGCGGCGCTCGTGCTGGCGGTCTGCCTGCTTTATGCGCTGTGTAGCCGGGGCATTCTGACGCCCGCGCGCAGGGGAAGGCTGATTCTCATTGGCATGGCGGTGCTCATCGCCAGCGGTCCGGCCTTCAAGGATACGGTCTGCATCGGCCATGATTCGACGTTCCATCTGGTTCGCCTGTGCAATCTGGCAGACGGCCTGGCGCATGGCCAGCTGCCCGCGCGCATAGGCGCTTTCTCCTACAACGGCTATGGCGCGATCACGTCGGTGTTCTATCCGGATTTCTTCCTCTATGGTCCGGCGCTGCTGATGAACTGGGGCGCGTCGATGCAGTACGCGGTGAATACCTTCTTCGTTGCGGTGAATATCGCGTCCGCAGCATGCATGTATATCGCGGCGAAGCGGATCTTCAAAGAGGAATGGGCGGCGACGCTGGCAGCAATCCTCTACACGCTGTCGATCTATCGCATTTCGGACGTATTTACGCGCTATGCCTTTGGCGAGATGACGGCCATGGTTTTCCTGCCGCTGTTTATACTGGGGCTGTATGAGGTTGTGCTTGGCGACAAGCGCTGCTGGCGCATGCTGGGCGTGAGCGCGGCGTGCATTTATCTCTCTCATGTGCTTTCCACGCTGATCTGCGCGCTGACGGCTGTGGGCGTTTGCATGCTGTTCATCGTGAAGATTGTGCGCGAGCGCAGGATGATGGCGATCGTTAAGGCGGCGCTGCTGGCCGGAGCGCTGTGCGCGTTCCAGCTTGTGCCGTTCATCCATTACAGCCTGCAGGGCATCGGCGCTGCGGAGCTGGCGAAGGATCCGGCGTTCTTTGCGCTTTCTCCCGCGCAGTTGTTTTTGCTGGGCGCGGGCGAAATGAGCGCGGATCCCAAGGACACGACGCTGGCGACGTTTGCGCTGGAGATCGGCCTGCCGCTGATCATGGGCGCAGGCCTTGCGCTGTATGCTGCGGCGACGGCGGAAAAGAAGGAAGAGAAAGCGGGAAGCGGCTTTGCCCTGCTTCTTGTTGCGGCAGGCAGCCTGTTTGCGCTGATGGCGACGACGCTCTTCCCCTGGAGCCATGTGCGCGTGCTCACGCGCGGGCTGTCCGATTATTTGCAGTTCCCCTGGCGCTTTCTGATGATGACGGCGGTCTGCTTTGCGCTCGCCGGCGGCTGGGGGATGGCGAAATTCGCCCGCGGGCATGGCGAGCAGATGGCCGCTGCTGCGCTGGCGGTTGCGGCGCTTTGCGCGCTGCCGACGCTGACGGACGAGGCGCGCAATCCCGATTACATTGCCTTCGGCGAGGCGGTCAGCCCGAATCTCGCCTATACCGAGTATACGATTGAGGGCACGCAGACGGCGCCAACGGTGGATCGGGCGCTGCTTGTTGAGGGCGGCGTGCAGGTGACCGCCTACGAAAAGGACGGTACGACGGTCACGATGCAGGTTTCCGCGAAGGAAGACGGCGCGGTCGTGCTGCCGCTTTTTGGCTACGACGGTTACCGCGCGGAACTGGATGGTCAGAAGCTGGACTGGACGCTGGGCGAAAACAACCGGCTGAAAGTGCCGCTTGCGGCAGGGCAGGCGGGCGAGCTGCGCGTATGGTTTGCTGGAAAGCCCATCTGGCG
>CAZACE010000272.1:0-3145 GCA_964483255.1 uncultured Oscillospiraceae bacterium | reverse complement strand
GTCAACCCCACCAACGTGATGGGCGCGACCAAGCGCATGTGCGAGATGATCGTGCTCAGCCGCTCGGGCAGCGGGACGAATTTCAGCGCGACGCGCTTTGGCAACGTGCTGGGCAGTAACGGTTCCGTGATTCCGCTGTTCAGGCGGCAGATTGCGGCGGGCGGCCCTGTGACCCTGACGGACAGGCGGATCATTCGCTATTTTATGACCATTCCGGAGGCGAGTCAGCTGGTGCTGGAGTCCGGCGCGATGGCCAGGGACGGAGAACTCTATGTGCTGGATATGGGCAAGCCGGTTCGTATTCTGGAGTTGGCGGAGAGCATGATCAGGCTCTCGGGCTTTGAGCCGTACAGAGATATCAATATTGTGGAAACGGGTCTGCGGCCGGGTGAAAAGCTCTATGAGGAGCTGCTCATCAAGACCGAGGAGATGACCAAGACGGATAACCGCATGATATTCATCGAGCGGGATAAGCCGCTCAGCCGCGCGGAGATTGACAGGAAGATCGAGATCCTGCGCCGCGCAGTGGAAACGCAGGATGATGAAAAGGTTCGCCGGGCGATGAAGCGCGTGGTGAATACCTATCATGCGCCGGAAGAGGTGAACTCTTCTGCGGTAGAGGCGGATGAAATGCAGCTGGCAGAGAGCAGGGAAGACTGCGCTGGCTGATGGGATGGAAAATCATTTAGCCTGCGGCTTTGCCGGGCTGGCTTCTGGAGGAGCATATGCATATTCTTGTCGTCAACGGAAGCCCCAAGGGCGAAAACTCCATCACGCTGCAGACGGTCAGATATCTGCAGAAGGTGTACTGCGCGCATACGTTTGAGGTGCTGCATGCGGGACAGAAGATCAAGTCGCTGGAAAAGGATTTCTCTGGCGCGCAGGAATCGGTTGCGCGCTGCGATCTGCTGCTCTTTGCCTATCCGGTGTATACCTTCATTGCGCCCAGCCAGCTGCATCGCTTTATCGAATTGCTCAAAGAATCCGGCGCGGATGTTTCCGGAAAATTCGCGACCCAGATCACCACGTCCAAGCATTTTTACGATGTGACGGCGCACCGCTATATCCAGGATAACTGTCAGGATATGGGCATGAAGGTGATCCGCGGCCTGAGCGCTGATATGGACGATCTGCTCAGCGAAAAGGGACAGAAGGACGCGAGAGATTTCTTCGATTACGTCTGCTTCTGCATGGAGCAGGATGTATTCGAGCCCTTCGGAGCGAAGAATCCAGCGCCGAAGCGCATTCCCGTCGGGACGCTTGACGCATCTTCTGCGCAGAAGCAGGGCGACGTCGTCATTGTGACCGACTGCGAGAAGGACAATGCGCAGCTTCAGGCGATGATCGCGCGTTTTTGTGCGGCGCTGCCGATAAAGACCCGCGTCGTGAATATCCGGGAATATCCGATGCGCGGCGGATGTTTGGGCTGTTTCCATTGTGCGGTGTCGGGCAAGTGCGTGTACACCGATGGCTTTGACGAGTTCCTTCGAAACGATATCCAGAAGACGCAGGCAATCGTCTATGCCTTTACGATCCGGGATCACTCCATGGGCGCCTGCTTTAAGCAATACGACGACCGCCAGTTCTGCAACGGCCATCGCACGGTGACCATGGGCATGCCGATGGGCTACCTCATCAGCGGCAATTACAGCCGGGAGATGAACCTGCAAAGTATCATCGAGGCGCGCGCACAGGTCGGCGGCAATTTCCTTTGCGGCGTGGCGACGGACGAACAGGAGCCGGACAGGGAGATTGACCGCCTTGCCGCTTCGCTGGCCTATGCGATTGAGCACAGGTATGCGCCGCCGCAGAATTTCTTCGGCGTGGGCGGCATGAAGGTCTTCCGCGATCTGATCTGGATCATGCAGGGCATGATGAAGGCGGATCACAAATTCTACAAGGCGCATGGTCAGTACGATTTCCCGCAGAAGCAATGGAAGACCATGCTCAAGATGCATCTGGTGGGCGCGCTGATCGCCTCGCCGAAGATTCAGGCGAAGATGGGCAGCGCGATGACCGAGGGCATGCTTGCCCCGTATAAAAAGGTGCTTTCTGAGGCTGGAAAATAACGACCGGAAACGGAGGCGTGACAATGTTTGAGCGTGTTTATGTGCCGTCTTCGCGCGGTGCGAAGGTGACGATGGACGTATATGCGCCGCGCGTATCGCAGGAGATTAACCGGGATATCCGGCGCCCGGCGATCGTGGTCTGCCCGGGCGGCGGTTACCGATTCTGCAGCGAGCGCGAGGCGGAGCCGGTCGCGCTGCGCTTTCTTGCCGAGGGGTTCAATGTGTTCGTCGTCTGGTATCGCGTGAATGTATCGCCGGAGGATGTGCCGAGAGAGGCTGTGGAGGCGGGCTGGTATCGTAAGGATGCTTCGCATGTTTTTCCGCTGCCTCAGCATGATCTGGCGGCGGCAGTCGCCTATGTGCGCGCGCATGCCGCACAGTATCATACCGATCCGAACCGTATTGCGGTGATGGGCTTCTCCGCCGGCGGCCATCTGGCGGCCAGCGTCAGCGGCCTGTGGCATCACGCCGAACTCTGGGAGGAACTGGGTCTTACGCCCGAGGACGTCCGCCCGAATGCGGCGGTGCTGTGCTATCCGGTGATCGTCGCCGATCACGATGCGCACAGAGGCTCTTTTGTCCGCCTCACGGCCACGGACGATATCACCCTGCACGCGCAATATGACGTGCTGAACTGGGTCAGCGAAAACTATCCGCCGACATTCCTGTGGCATACGTTCACGGATGAGGCCGTGCCCGTACAGAACAGCATGCGCATGGGTCTTGCGCTGGCGAACGCGGGCGTGCTCACGGAGATGCACATCTATCCGCATGGCCGCCACGGCCTGAGTCTTGCCAATACCATGACTTGTCAGGCGCAGGATTCTTCTTTGCAGCAGCCGGAGTGCGAGGTATGGCCGGCTCTGGCGGCGCGCTTCCTGAGAAACCTGTAATCCGAGAAGAGCCGCTGGAAGCATGCACATCATCATGCGGCTGCATGCCCTGCCGGGCAAAAACCGAAAGCGAAACAAGAAAAGAGAAATAAGAAAAGCTCCGACGCGTGTCGGAGCCTTTTTATGTAACAGAGAATCAGCGATACTCAGGCAGCCAGCCCGTGTGCGCCTCGATGAGTGCAT
>CAZACE010000271.1:0-3145 GCA_964483255.1 uncultured Oscillospiraceae bacterium | reverse complement strand
AGCACCATCATGCTCGAGCCGCGATCCTGCGGCTCTTCTTTCACCTTTGCGTTCCTCTTTTCGATGATCTCGCGGCCCAGCGCGCGCTCCATCACATGCAGCTCTTCCAGCGTGCCATGGTTGCTCTGCACGAGCACACCCAGCGTATACGTCTTTCCGGCGATATCCAGAATGCGCGACGCCGAGCCGACGCCGCCCTTTAGCTGATGGCAGATCGTGCCTGCGCCCGCACCGACGCAGCCCTCCTCAAAATCCTCGCAGAGGCTGTCGATTGCCGCAAGCACGTGCGCCTCGTATACCGGCCTGTCCGTGATCTCGTTGAACGACGCATCGTTGCATTCGCCCACAACCGGGTTGATCGAGCGCATCGGGAACTTATCCTCCTCGCAGCGCCGGGTCATATAGCCCACTAGGGCGTCGTGCACCTTGCCGACGTTCAGCGTATTGGTCAGTGCGATCGGCGTTTCCAGCGTGCCTAACTCGTCGATCTGCACCAACCCCTGGGTCTTGCCAAAGCCATTGAGTACAAACGACGCAGCCGTCAGCTTGTTTTTGAACATATTGTCGCTGCAGGGCATGATCACCGTCACGCCCGTGTGATGGCGTTCATCGTCGATCGTCGCATGGCCCACCAGCACGCCCGGCACGTCCGTGATTTTATTGCGTTTTCCGCATGTCAGGCTGCCCACCTGCACGCCGTAATCTCTGATGCGCATTATCCCTGTCCCTCCTGCTCGCCGCTGCCAGTCACCTCGCGGATCAGTTCGACCGCCGCCTGCGCCGCCTGGCGCTCCTCCTGTGTCAGGCTCTGCAGCACCTTCGCATTCTCCGCGTCCACGACGCGGTATGCAATTTCCTCCTGCACGCGCTGCCTGGCGATATACACCGGCGTGCAGTACATCTCGCCCAGCATCGTTCTGCGCGTCACGGGGTCATACGTCACATTTACGTGCGCAATCATGCTCGCCGTATTTTCCTGCGTTCGCGCATCGGTGAGCAGATTGCCCAGTGAATAGCACACGACCGTATCATATTCCAATCCGTCCGCACGCGTCGTGCGGATGCGCTCCGTGCTCTGGGGGACATTGGGATGCGTGCCCAGGATGATATCCGCGCCGGCCTGCGCCATTTCGCCCGCAAGCCTGCGCACGTTTTCCGGGACGTCTGCAATATTCTTCGTGCCCCAATGCGGCAGCACGATCACGACATTCGCACCGTTTACGCGCGCCTGCCGGATATCCGAAAGCATCTTCTGCCGATCCATGAGCGCAACCATTGCACGCGCATCGCCGCCGGTTGCAGTGCTGCCCTCCTCGCTCAGGCCATAGGTATACGCCAGCACAGCGACCTGAATGCCGCCAATGCGCATCATCGTCGCCCGGCTGCCGCCCTCGCCATTCACACCCGCATAGGCAAGGCCTCTGGTCGTGAGTTCGCTGATGGTCAGATCAAGCCCTTCATAGCCCTTATCCAGCGCGTGCTCCGTCGCCAGGGCAACAAGATCCACGCCGCCGCTTCGCAGCGCATCAAGGATCTCCGGCGCAGTATTGTAATTGCCAAACCCCTTGTCACGTCCGGCGGTGGTTGTCTCCAGCGTTGCAATTGCCAGATCTGCATCCAGCAGCGTATCGCCCAGACCGGCAAAGACCGCGTCAAAATCGTATCGGGTACCCTCCAGCGCGCTCTCGCGCACCGCCTTGGGCGCATACACAGCGCCCGCCGCAGCGATGGTGATCGTCGAAGGCGTGGGAACAGGCGTAGGCGTCGCGGGCGGCGCCGTCGGCACGGGCGTATCTTCCAGCCAGAAATAAGCTGTCGCTTCCGGCTGCACAAACTCATAAGCGGGCTGGGCGTCAAAAAGCCCCTGCTCGGAGAGCGAGCGGATCAGTTCGCCCGTACGCTCATAGAGATCATCGCCGACCAGCAGCGCCAAAAAAAGGATGCAGCCGATCACAACGAGCACCGTCAGCAGCAGCATGAGGATCGTGCCCAGAGACACCCTGCGCCGACTGCGTTTGGCCATTGTGTTCACCATCCTTTCGTGTCTGTTTATTATAATCAAAAACAGAAAAATTGTAAAGGTACGTACAATGTCCGGTGTTTGCTGCATGCTGCTTTGAAAAACGCTTTAGGCATACAAAAAAAGACACCCCGGAAAACCGGGATGTCAGATGATCAAGGATTAGCCCTGAACCGGAGCCGCCACCGGGCAGTTCTCGGCGCAAGCGCCGCAGTCGATGCAGGAATCAGCGTCGATCACGTACTTGCCTTCGCCCTCAGAGATCGCGCTCACCGGGCAGTTGCCGGCGCAGACGCCGCAAGAGATGCAATCATCATTGATAACGTATGCCATAACAGTATACCTCCCAATTATTTTGGTTTTGTAGTATATTTATTTTATCATGAGATTCTTCAAATTGCAAGACGTTTTGTCAATTTCTATCAGTTTTCAGGTTCAAAACCGCGCCAAAAGTTGTTATATGCAACAAACATTTCATATTACAGCAAGTCTTCCATAACCGTCTCTTCGACAATTTCAAGCGCATCCGCCTCGGCATTTTCCACGCGCACAGGCATCTTTTCCGCCTCCGGCGCGACGGCCTTTTCCGCAATCCTCGGGGATTTCACGCGCTTTTCCGGGCGCAGTTTCTGGGTTTTTTCGCCCTGCTGTTCAGCCTGCTCCGGCTTGGCCGGCTTCTCGCTGCGCTCCGGTCGCTCAGGACGATCCTGACGCTTCTGCTTCGGAGCACGCTCCTGTTTATCGCCCTTCTCCGGCTTTTCGCCCTTTTCCATCTTCTCGCGGCGCTCACCCTTTTCAGCCTTCTCCGGCTTCTCGCGGCGCTCGCTCTTGTCCTGTTTCTCTGCCTTCTCCGGCGCATTCATCTGCTCCGGGCGCTGGCAGTCGTCGATGGGATACTCGCGCAGCTCAAACGAATCGCCCACGGCGATGCGCACGCGCACGGTTTCCTCCAGCACATTGATCGCATTGATCGTGCCCACGCCGTCCGGCGTGATAATGTCGCGCCCTACGCGCGGCATGCGCTTGCGGGTCGCTTCGTACTGATCCTGCTCATACTTGAGGCAGCACATCAGCCTGTCGCACAGACCGGAAATCTTGGTCGGATTAAGCGAGAGATTCTGTTCC
>CAZACE010000270.1:0-3175 GCA_964483255.1 uncultured Oscillospiraceae bacterium | reverse complement strand
TTGCGCAGGGCGTCGTCATGCGCGTGGGATACGCGAAGTAAACAAAAAACGGGAGCCTGCATTCAAGCGGTTCCCGTTTCTTTTATTTGACATCCTCGCGATCCAGCACGGCAAACCCATGCGCCATCAGCTGTCCGGCAAATATCCCCTGTCCGGAAATCTTTGTTCCTGTGAACGTGCCGTCGTAGATCTCCTTTACGCCGCAGCTCGGGCTTCGGGACTGCAGGATCGCCAGATCGATCTTTTCGTGCAAGGCGATTTCCAGCGCCTTCTGTGCGCCGAGGCGGTATTCCTTATCCACGCTTACGCCCGCTTTGTTGATCACCTCGCCGCCGATGATCTCCGCCGGCAGCCGCGGCGTGGGCAGACCGCCCATCACCTCCGGACAAACAGGAATCGCCTCATGCCCCTCAAGAAAGGTAAGCACGCGCTCATCCCGGTTATTGCCGCCGCTGTATTTGCAGTTTTCGCCCAGCAGGCAGGCACTGACCATGATCTTCATGCATTTTACTCCTCGCGCACCAGCTTGCCGCAGATATTCTCGGGAACGAGCTTCATGAGCAGCGTACGATGGGCTGCGCTCTTAATCTCGCGTCGGATATGCTCCTCGTCCTGGATGAACTTGAGGCTCAAACGCCTGGTTATATCGACGATCATGTCCATATCCTCGATGAGCTCCATACGGCCGAAGATAATCACGCTCTTCACATTCAGCGCCCACTCGCCCTCGTTGCGATATCCTGCATCGTAGACGCAGAAGGAGACCTTATCATGGCGCTTCAGGGCGTCGAGCCGGTGGCCGACCTTGCCGCAGTGAAAATAGACGCAGCCGTCATCCGGGTTATAGAAGTGGTTCATCGGCATGCCGTAGGGATAATCGTCGTCACCCAGCACACTGAGCACGCCGCGCGTTTCGCTTTCAAGCACGCGCACGCAGTCCTCCATGGGCAGCAGCTTATCCTTTCTGACCAGTTCTCTGAACATGGCGGGTTCCTCCTTATCGTATATGCAGGCGTCTCATTTCTTTTCGTAAAACACAAGCGTCATCCTGTCGTTGATCGTTTCCGTGCGTTCTGTCCGGCGGTATCCCATCTTTTCATACAGGCGGCAATTGCCTTCTTCCTGTGCAATCGTATCCAGCGACCATTTATCGCTCCCGTGAATATCCTCCACAGCCCGGATCGCCGCCTGCGCAAGCCCCCTGCCTCTGAATTCCGGCAGGATGAACAGCGGTGAAATCCGTTTCGCCCTGCCCTCTTCACGGAAATCCACCACGCGGATCGCGCCGGCAATTCCCGCTTCCGTTTCGATCAGATAGTAATGTGTAAACGGCTGTCTGAGCCGCGCGCTCACCTTCTCGATCGGTTCTTTCGCCGGGCTGGTTTCGTCGTCCCGGTAGCGCGCATACATCTCGGCAAAGGATACAACCTGCATCTTCCAGATCAGCTCCGCGTCACTTTCCGACGCACGTTTCAGCGTGAGATCCATGGCAGCCTCCTACAGAATCCCAAAGACTATTTCAGCCTCTCCATCGCCCAGCCCCTTGCGGCCTTCACCGCCGTGGGCAGGGGCAGCGCTTCCAGTTCATCGCGCGTGACCCACTGGCCGTCGGGTATCTCTGTCATTTCATCCGCGATGAGCACATGCACGTCCATCTCCCAGATGAGATGGGTGAACACATGCTTTGCATGACCAATGCGCTCGTCATAGGCTGCGCGGATTCCCTGCGCCTGAAGCGCGTCGCAGAGCCTGGCCGGATCGTTTTCCCCCAGCACATCCGGGAAGACAAACAGGCCGCCCAGGAGCTTTTCCTGCCGCTTGGTGATCAGCACGCGATCCTTATAAAAGACCAGCAACACGGCGCGGTTTTCCACGCGCTGAGCCTTCTTCTGCGGCTTATGCGGCAGCTCGGCCGCGATCCCTCTTGCAAAGCCCCGGCAGGTCTCCCGCACCGGGCAGAGCAGGCAGGCGGGCTTTTTCGGCGTGCACATCGTCGCGCCCATCTCCATCATCGCATTGGCGAACGCGCCGGGGCGATCGGCAGGCACAAGCGCCTGCGTCTTCTCTGTGATCATCCTGCGCACGGCAGGCGTGCCGACGGTATCCTCAATGGCATAATAGCGGCAGATGACGCGCTCCACGTTGCCGTCCACCGCAGCAACAGGAATACCGAAAGCGATCGACGCGATTGCGCCGGCAGTATAATCGCCGATACCGGGCAGGCTGCGCAGCTGCTGCACGCTTGCGGGCAGTGCACCGGCGAAGCTGCTGACGATAATCTTTGCAGCCTTTTGCAGCGAACGAGCGCGGGAATAATAGCCCAGGCCTTCCCACTGCTTGAGCAGCTCTTCCTGCGGCGCGATGGCCAGATCCTGTACGGTTGGATACTTTTTCAAAAAGCGTTCATAATAGGAAACGACAGTCTCCGCTCGCGTCTGCTGAAGCATAATTTCGCTGATCCAGATGCGGTAAGCGTCCGTTGTATGCCGCCAGGGCAGGTCACGATGCCCCTTATCATACCAGGCGAGCACGGCTGGGGTGAATTCTGATCCGTTCATAACGTCCTCCATGGGAGAAATTGTACCACATAAGCGACATTTGCGCCACTCCATCGGACAAATCGGGAGAAAATCAAAGAAATCATGCATTTGACGAAGCATGAAGGAATTATTTTGAAAATTTACGGTTATTCTGAATCCGAAGGAAAAATTTGGATGCTTTTACCTCTTGCCTGAATTCCCCAAGTCGCGTATATTATATCTTGTTTTAGCACTCCTCTTCGTCGAGTGCTAACAGGATGCACTACAGCATGTTGATAACCTTAAGGAGGTCTAATAAGATGAGCCTGAAACCCCTGTTTGACCGCGTCGTCATCAAGGACGCGGAAATGGAAGAAACCACCAAGGGCGGTCTGATCCTCGCCTCTACCGCAAAGGAAAAGCCGCAGTATGCCGTTGTCGTGGCTGTCGGCCCGGGCGGCGTTGTGGACGGCAAGGACATCGTCATGCAGGTGGAAGTCGGCCAGAAGGTCGTCTATTCCAAGTACGCCGGCACTGAGATCAAGATCGACGGCGAAGAGCTCAAGATCGTGCGTCAGAGCGACATTCTGGCGATCGTCGAGTAACGGCGGGCTCTGCCCGCACCCGGCAGGGACATTGTCCCTGCACCCTTCTTC
>CAZACE010000269.1:0-3202 GCA_964483255.1 uncultured Oscillospiraceae bacterium | reverse complement strand
ACTCCTGCATGGTCTATGTCGATGGCGGCGTGGCTTACGTATCCACCTGGAACGTAAACTACTGATATGGGGGAAACGTTAGGGCTGCCGCCCTAAAACCCGCCAAGGGACTTCGCCCCTTGACCCCATGTGCGCTTCGCGGCGGTTTTAAGAATTACTCCTTAAATCCTCGCTTCGCGTACGCGAAGCGATAATGGGGTCTGGGGACGATGTCCCCAGTCAGGGGATTGGGGATGAAATCCCCAACGTTTCCCTTAATTCACTTGAGAACCCTTACGCTCTGTCCATCGGAGATCACCGTCACATCGCCGTCCTCGCGGGAGGAATAGACGTCTGCGCCGAGCTCCTCCAGCATCCTGATGACGTCCGGGCTGGCGGGATCTTCCTCCTCGTCGGTGATATAGGCAATTCGGGGGCTCGCCTCGGTGAGGAATTTCTCGCTCATGCTCACCAGCCGCCCGTGATAAGGCACCTTGAGCACGTCGCATTTCACGTCGCCCTCATCCAGCAGCTCCTTTTGGCGGGGCGCTTCCGCATCGCCGGCAAAGAAGAATTTCGTATCGCCAAACTGCACGCGCACAGCCAGAGAAAAGTCGTTTTCCTCGTCCTTGCCGTAGCTCTTCTTATGCGCGGCGGTCAGGCTCATGCTCACGCCGTCGCCCGATTCCATTCTCATGTCCGAGCCGATTTTCATGGGGTATGTCGAAATGCCCTTGACGGCGTCCAGCGCCTCCATGAACTGCGTGTGCTGCTTGCTCTCCTTGTTGTAAACAGGCATGATCACCTGCCGCACGGCAATCTCCTCCAGAATCTTGTCCGCGCCGCCGACATGATCCTTGTCGTAGTGGGTGATGATCAGGGTGTCGATCGAATCGATGCCCTCTTTTTCAAAGCGCTCTGCGAGCGCTTTTCCGCCCTTGTTGGTGCCCGTGTCGATCAGGATGCGCACGCCGGAGGGCGTGGTGATGAGCATGGCGTCCGCCTTGCCCATGTCGTAAAAATCCACGCGCAGCTCATCCGCCTGCGCCCCCAGGGCGCACAGCGCGAGCACGAATACAAGCAGCATCACAGTGAGTTTCTTCATTCGCAGCCCTCCTTTGCTCTCCGGAAAAAAAGGCTCTCCCATTGCGAGAGAGCCTATAAGCGTCAATAATTGGTTCCGTACAGCTTATTCTGCGTGTTCCTGCCCGCAATGCCGTCCACGGTCAGGCCGTGATCCTTCTGATAGGCGCGCACAGCGTCATACGTCCACTGGCCGAAAACGCCGTCCGCCGTGCGGACGAGGCTCTTGTAGCCGGCGCTGATGAGCGCCTGCTGCAGCCTGCGCACAGCGTCGCCCCTGCAGCCCCAGTAGAGCAGGCGATAGCTCATCGACGCGCCGGAGGAAGCCGTGCTGCCGGAGTAGGATTTTGCAGAAGAGCTGTAAAGCACCTGCTGCGTGTAGGGATCCGCCACGCCGGTGACCGTCAGCGCGTTGCGGCTCTGGAAATTGCGCACGGCGCGATACGTCTGGCTGCCGAAATAGCCGTCAATATTGCCGGAGTAATAGCCCAGCGCCTTGAGCCTCTTCTGCAGGGAAACCACCGCGCTCTTGTACTTGCTCGAGCGGGCAAGCGTACTGTAATTGCCCGACACAATCACGTCGCCGGCAGGCTTCGCCGCAGAGGAATACAGCAGGGTCTGCGTCGTGTTATCCGCCACGCCGGTCACGCTCAGGCCGTTTACCTGCTGGAACAGGCGCACAGCGCGCTGCGTGCCGCTGCCATAGATGCCATCGACCTTGATGGTGTAATAGCCCAGGTCTTTAAGCCTCTGCTGCAGCTTATAGATCAGGGCAAGACCCTTATCTCCGCGCACCAGCGTCGGATAGACGCCGGAGCCATAGGCAATCGCGCCCACGGAATACAGCGCAGCCTGCATTCTGTCGCCCGCCTCACCGTCAGCCTCCTGTCCGTTGGCCGCCTGGAAGAGCTTCACAGCCTCGCGCACGGTGCTGCCATAACGCGTTGTCGGGGTCACAGGATAACCCAACTCATACAGACGCGTGGTCAGGCGCAGCACCTCGTCGCCGGTGTCGCCGTATTCAAGGTCATTGTAATTGCCAATGCCCGTGACCGTCACATTGGTCGAAATGCTCTTCCCGTTGTTGACGTCATACACCACCGTCAGGGTGAATACATCGCCGTTCAGGTAGGTATGCGGCAGGGAGAAACGCACGATGCCGTCCGCCCCGGACACGGCTGTCAGGGTGCTGTCCGGCGTCTTGAGTGTTGCGCTGAGGTTCGCGCCGGTTTGCGCCACGACAACCCGGCTGTTGATATTGACCGGATCAATCTTGACAGCCGGCGGCGCAATCGGCGCCGATACGGTCCACTGGCCGCTCTTGCTTACCAGCGTGGAAGCATTGGTGACGTAATATACGCTTACCTTGGTATACGTTCCGGGAGTCGCGCTCAAGCTGCTTTCAAACGTGCCGTCGGCCTTTACCTGAAGAGCCGCAGCCTTTGCCCCGTCAGGCTCAGCCTGCACAAAAATCTGCTCATTTGCCTGCGCCGTACCCGTGACGGTCAGCTTGTTTTCGCCGCCCGCAACGCTGCCGATGGCAATCGCCTTGAGCACCGCATGGTTTACCGCAACAGCATCCTGCCTATACGCAGTCTGTTCTCCGCTGAATATATACCGGACCAAATACTCGCCTGCAGGCAGCTGATCAAAGGTAAACTTCTCGCCGCTTTTCGCCAGACTGACGCTTCTTACGGAAACGCCGCTGGTTTTTTCAAGCAGCTCCACCTTCAGCGGCATAGCGCCGCCCGTGGTCGTCACCGTGCCCTTGATCGCGCCATCCAGCGCAGACGCAGAAGAGGCGTCCGTATAGGCATAGATCACATCGATCACCGGCGCGGGCGCAGGCGCAGCCTTTACGGTTACGGATTCCTGCCAGAACACAGATGCTGCGCCCTCGAAAGCATAATTGATCAGGTATTCGCCTGCGGGCAGCTCATGAAACGTGAAGCTCTCGCCGGACGTCTGAAGCCTTGCGTTTTGCAGCGCCGTCGTGCTCTCCTTCGGATAGATGGCTACGAGCAGCGCGCCGCCGCTGTATGTCACCGTGCCCTTGATCACGCCATCCTTGGCCGTCTCAGAGCTCGCGTCGGTATAGGTATAGGCAACGCTGACCGTCGGCGCAGAAGGCGCAGACGCA
>CAZACE010000268.1:0-3218 GCA_964483255.1 uncultured Oscillospiraceae bacterium | reverse complement strand
GGAGTTTGAGGGATGAAATCCCTCAAGCAGGTCTGGGCGGCAGCCCAGCGTCTCCTGTGTTACTTTACGCCAAGCTCGCGGCGTACGAATGCCGCCGTTTCTTCCAGCGTCATGTGCAGCACGTAGGAGAACTCCTGATGAAGAAGGCGCTCAGCCTCGGCGAGAATGGCCTCGTCGGCGGCGCAGGCTTTTTTGCCCTCCTGCTCGCGGCGGGCGCGCTCCTCATGGATCTCCTGCATCATGCGGATGATCTTCGAATAATTGCCCTCGGAGAGGATGCGGGTGAAGGTTTCCTTGCGCTGTTTGCTGTCGGCGACCCAGAGATTTGCGTATTCGCCGGAGCGATGGATCATGGCGAGAATATCGTCCCTGCTGAGCAGGCGGCGAAGTACCGTGTTGCCGCGGGCGACGGGCAGATAGACCGTCGAAGAGCTCTTCTCCGTGGCGGGCTTGAGGATGTAATAGTTGCGCTGCGCGCCGCTGAGCGCCATGGGACGCAGCTCCTCAATGGAGCATACGCCTTCGGAGGGATGCATCACCGTGTCGCCGACACGGAAGATAGGCTCGGCGTCCGGGATGGACGGAGCGGACGGGGTGCGGATGGCAGCGCCGAAGCGGCCGCTGGGCGGATTATACGTAGGTCTCATGCTTGATCCCTCCAACAAAATTGACATGCTGAAAAGGTTTGAAATAAAAGAAAAGCGGCGCGGCGGAAAGAGAATTCCTGCGTCGCCCTTTGTATATAGAATTATATCATTTTGGCTGAAAAGGCTCAAAAGGCATTTTATCCAAAGAATGAAGGATTGTACATATAAAAAAGCGCAAGACGTCTGTCCTGCGCTTCACGCACCGGAATTACCAGAATTACTTCTTCGCATCGAAGAACGCGTTGAGCGCCTTGACGAGCTCGTCGGCGTCGATGCCATGCACCAGGCTGGCCTCAGCGATGGACTCGGCAGAGGCATGCGGGCAGTACAGGCAGTGCATGCCATAGGACATGAACACCGGAGCAACCTCCGGATCGAGCCTCATAACGGAGGCGATGGTCATATCGGCAGTGATCATAAAACGACCTTCTTTCTTGAATAACTTGATGCAGGAATAATGATACACCATTTTTCCCGATCTGGCAAGGACAAATCCTTCCTGCCAAGCATTTGGATAGATATTGACTTTTATGCAATCTGTGCGGATACGGGCAAAGAGTGCGTAGACAGCATAGAAAAAACGTGTTATAATGATTGCATAGAAAATATGTCCGCGATTTGGTGAAACCGCGGATCGCTAGAAACAGGGAAGGATCATGAGAAACAACGAATTGCGCGGACCGGCAGCCATCGAGATGGACATCATCCCGTCGGATACCGAGCATCTGTTTGCACAGGAAGCGCTCTATCAGGAAACGATGATGCGTTATCATTGTGCGATTCTGGAGATGCGCACCAAGCTGGAAGTGCTCTCCAAGGACATGGCTGTCCGCTATCGCAGAAACCCCATCGAATTCATTGAAAGCCGGCTGAAGAAACCCTCCTCCATCGCCAGTAAGCTCAGGCGCAATGGAAGCGAGATCACGGTAGATAATATGGTTGCGCAGGTGTCGGATATCGCCGGCATCCGCGTGCTGTGCGCCTATATCGACGATATTTATGAAATCGCCCGCATGCTCGCGCGCCAGCAGGATGTGCGCATCATCAACGTTAAGGATTATATCAAGAATCCCAAGGATAACGGCTATCGCAGCTATCATATGATCGTCGAAGTTCCGGTGTATTTTTCCGACGAGGTGCGCCCCGTGCGCTGTGAAATCCAGATCCGCACGATTGCCATGGACTTCTGGGCGACGCTGGATCATGACATGCAGTACAAAAAAGAGGTTGAGGACGCCGAGGAAATCATGCGCGAGCTCAAAGAGTGCGCGGATATCATCCATAATACCGACGAGAAGATGATGCGTCTTCGTGAGCGCATCCACAGGATTGAGTAAGGCTTTTCTGCAAAACCATGCGGCGCGCCCAAAGGCGCGCCGTTTGCATGAGCAGAACACGGAAAGACAAATAAAAATTGGATAATGACAAATATAGTTGACGGAATATGAGCGCTGCGCTATAATCGAAGTATCATAATCGCGGGAGGAACAAAGGATGCTTGCTGATGTTGCTGAGAAGTATTTTCTTGAAGGAGATTTCAATTGTGCGGAGAGCGTGCTGCTGGCCGCCAATGAGATATATGATCTGGGTCTTGATCAGGAAAACTGCCATCGTCTGGTGAGCGCATTTGGCGGCGGCATGGGCTGCGGTCTTTTGTGCGGCGCGATTGCAGGCGCGATGGCGGCGCTGGGCCAAGAGGCCGTGAATACCCGCGCGCATGTAACCGATGGTTTTAAGGAGCTGTGCGCGGATACTGCGGCGAAAATGGAAGCGGCGCTTGGCGGCGTGAACTGCAGCGTGATCAAGCCGGCATTGTTT
The DNA here is from genome assembly GCA_964483255.1 of uncultured Oscillospiraceae bacterium. Classification (GTDB taxonomy): domain Bacteria; phylum Bacillota; class Clostridia; order Christensenellales; family Aristaeellaceae; genus Ventricola. The sequence continues at coordinate 753 of CAZACE010000268.1, read as the reverse complement.
GCAGAGAGCCGCCGCTGCGCGGAAACCGTTCGCCGCGCTGCCGACGTGCTGGAGGCGCAGATGAATCGTCTGCGCGCGAAGAAGGGCTGATCGCCGAAAAAGCCAAAATGGTTGAAAAAAGCATCCGTGCCTGCTATAATAATAGATCGAAATCTGGTATTGCAGAGGGAAACAGGCATGGAAGAACTGATGCTGGGTGATCTGGTGCAGATGCGCAAGACGCATCCCTGCGGAAGCGATAAGTGGACGGTGATCCGCGTGGGCGCGGATATCAAGATCCGCTGCAGCGGATGCAGCCGTATTGTGATGATGGACAGAGCGGACTTCATGAAGCGCATGAAGAAGATCATCGCCCATAGCGAAGTCCCGATCCGCGGCACGAACGAATTCGACGAACTATAACAGACTGATCATACAAAGAGAGGCGCATATCCCATGGAGCAGGAAAACAAGAAGACATCGGAAAAGAAGGAAAAGAAGGAAAAAAAGTCCCTCAAGCGGGAGATTTTTGAATGGATCATGGTATTCGTGGTCGCGGGCGCGATGGCGTTTGTCGTGCGCACGTTTATCTTCGAGCCTGTGCGCGTGGACGGCGCGTCCATGATGTATACGCTCGAGGACGGCGAATTCATGATCGCAACCAAGTTTGATTATCTGCTGGGCGATCCGGAGCGTTTTGACATCGTCATATGCAATTATCCGAACACCAGCGACGGCATGGTTCCGGTGGCAAAGCTGGCGTAATACCGCGCA
>CAZACE010000267.1:0-3221 GCA_964483255.1 uncultured Oscillospiraceae bacterium | reverse complement strand
CACGCCTCTTAATACCCGCGCCGCCGTCGCCATGAGCGGCACCGACGGCTACGAGCTGGATCTGACCAGGCTGCCCGACGAGGAAATCGAGGCCATCCGCGTGCTCAACAAACGCTACCGTCAGGTTCAGACGCTGATGTTCTATGGCGATTATCACCGTCTGCTCTCCCCGTATGCGGGCAACGAGGCCGCCTGGATGCACGTTTCCAAGGACAAGCGCGAGGCCGTGGTCACGCATGTCTGCGCGCAGGCGATTCCGAACATGAAGGACAAGCTCCTGCGCCTGGCGGGTCTTGATCCGCAGCTTATCTATCGCGACGAGGAAACCGGCAAAATCTACGGTGGCGATGAGCTGATGTATTACGGCATCCGTCTGGGGAAGCCTTGGGGCGACTATATGTCCCAGCAGTGGCATCTCGTGGCAATCGACTGATGAAACCTCTTCCTTGCAAAACCCGGTATGATGGGTTACAGTGCTCTCAAAGGAAGTGGATGTTATGGAGAAGCTGATGATCCCGGACGAACGCGCCGATATGGAACGCTATTGGATTGCGCTGTGAGGAGGAATACCATGACGTATACCGTAAAAAAGGTCACTGTACCCTGCTGGGAGCAGATCGAGGCGGTGGAGCTTGTCCATCAGCCGTGGCTTACGCCATGTGAGATTAGCGCGAGGGCACAGCTCTGCCACGACGGCGAGAACCTCTATGTACGCATGGAGGCAAAGGAAGAGAATATCCGCGCGACGCTGACAGAACCGCTGGATCAGGTGTGCAACGACAGCTGCCTCGAATTCTTCTTTGCGCCTGAGACGGACGATGCGCGCTATTTCAACTTCGAATGGAATAAGCTCTGTAATGCCTATGTCGGCTTCGGCGCGGAGAGAAAGACCCGCGTGCGCCAGATTCTCAAAAGCCCGCAGGAGATGTTTGCACCTGTGAGCAGCGGGATGGAAGGCGGCTGGGCGATCGAGTATAAAGTGCCGTTGAGCTTTATTCGCATGTACATGCCGGACGCGGCGTTTGCGGGTCGGGCGGCGTGCAATTTCTATAAGTGCGGCGATCTGACCGAGACGCCGCATTACCTGGCCTGGGCGCCGCTTTCCAGTGAAAAACCGGACTATCACAGGCGATGGGATTTCGGAACGCTGATATTTGAATAAGCCATAGAAGCGGGCAGGTATTGCCCGCTTTTTGCGCCTGTTTGACAGTGCATACCCGCGATGATATAATAAACGGAATGAATGTGTATTCACAAAGGAGGACGCCTGCATGAAGAGCGAGAAAAGTCGCTGGCCGATCGCGGCGGGAATCATCCTGTGCGTGCTGACGCTGGCGCTGTCGGTTGTGCTGCAGGAGGCGGGATATCTCACCTATCTCAACAGCGATATGGCGTCGGAAATGATCCTCGCCAGACGGCAGGCGGATACCGGCAGCCTCGTTCAGATGGACTGGCTGTATTCCACGGAGATTCATACGATTCACATGAACATGCTTTACGCGCTGGCGTTTGCCTTCACGGACAGCTTCATGTGGGCACGCATCATCGGCAATACGATCGGCTTTGTCATCGGCATGCTTTCGTGTGTGTTTTTATGCAGGAAGCTCGGGCTTTCCACGGCGAAGGGGCTGTGGACGGCGGCGCTGCTGCCGTTTGCCGCGAGCGCGCTGTATGCGTCCAATATGACCATCGGCGGATACTACATCATCCATCTGCCGTTTGCGTTTCTGGGGGCGGCGCTGTGGCTGGAAGCCGGAAGCGTCGGCATCGGCAAGCGGCGCGCACTGGTGAGCACGGGATTGTTTATGCTGCTGTGCGGACTTGAGGGTCTGCTCTCTGTGCGCTATGTGCTGTGCTTCGTCTGCCCGATGGTGGTTGTGGCGGCGCTGGATATGCTGCTCGCGCCGCAGATGAGCCGGACGCTGCGCGATCATCGCATGCGCTTTGGCGGGGTGACGATGGCGGGCTTTGCGTCATGCCTTGTGGGTTTTGTGCTCTCGGAGATTCTCTATCCGCGCCTGTTCGTCAGCGGCACGGGCTCGGCGTCTTCGTTCATGTTCAATCCGCTGGATGGCGATGCGATGGCCGCTTCGCTGGCTGTGGTCTTTGCGGATTTCCTCAAGCTGCTGGGCTGGAACGGCGAAGTGCCGCTGTTCTCGCTGAAGGGCATCGCCAACATGTGCATTGCGGCGACGCTGGTGCTGGGCGGCATGATGACGGTACGCGTGTATCGCGCGCTGGATACCAGGGACGCTGTGGCGCGCAGGCAAAAGCGCATGATGGATTATGCCCTCTGGGCTTTCCTTGTCAATTTGTTCTGTTTCGTGTTCATCAAGGGCACGTACCTCAATCGCTACCTGATCCTGGCCGTGCTCTTTTTCCTGCCGGCGCTGACGGTTGTGGTTGCGCGTGAGAAAAACGTGCGCCTGAAGCTTTCGTTCCTTCTGTGCTTTGCGGCGATGCTGGGCTCGGCAGGGCTGAACCTGATCATGGATACGCGCGCGCAGCGAGCGGATGCTCAGGCGCGCGGCGCTGATCTGATGGATGCGGCGCAGGCGCTCATGGATGAGGGCTATACGCACGGCTACGGCGATTTCTGGGATATCCGCGTGATGCAGGAGCGCACGCAGGGCAAGCTCACGTTTGCCGGCGTGGTTGCAGTGCCGACCGAAGAGGGTGCTGTGAGCAGCGTTTCACTGGACATGATTCGCTGGCTGGAACCGGCGGATGCTTCGCACATGAACGCCTGCGAGGGAAAGACATTCATGATCCTGCAGCATGAAAAGGCGCAGGAGCTTGAAGCGTGGCTTGCTTTCACGGGCGCGCCGGTGATTCATGAAAACGGCACGTTTGTCGTCTACGGCTTTGAGGACTCGCAGCAGGTGAATAATTTCATGCTGCTGGGCAAGATGAAGCTGGAAAACGCCGAATATCAGGACGGCGTATATACGATGCGCGAAGGCGCGCGCATGCGCGTGCCCACGACGTTCCGCGAGGCGGGCGAGTATGCGCTCACGTTTGTCTGCGAGGGGACGCCTGCGGATGACAGCCGCGCGGCCGTATACACGACCAACAGGTTCATGGTTACGGGCGAGCAGGCGATTGTCCAGGGTGAAAATGAGCTGCGATTTGCGCTTTCGCAGGATGACAAGTACTTCATGATTCTGCTGACCGGCGGACAGACGCAGGAAATGAAGATTTCCGGTCTGACGCTGACGCGG
>CAZACE010000266.1:0-3244 GCA_964483255.1 uncultured Oscillospiraceae bacterium | reverse complement strand
ATCGCCAGATACCAGCGCATCTCCTCGCAGCGCAGTGCAGCGCGGATCTTCTTCATATACAGCAGGAAATAGACGTTGAAATTCACACCGAAGATGATCATGAAGATCGTCACATTCCACTGGATATAGGGCGAGAAGCTGGCAAAGGAATCGTTCCTGATGCCAAAGCCGCCCGTGCCTGCCGTGCCGAACGCCGTGCACAGCGCCTCAAAAGGCGCCATACCGCCCAGCACGAGCGAAACAAACTGCACCAGCGTGAGCGCAATATAGAGCATATACAGAATCTGCGCAGTATAGCGTACCTTGGGCACCAGCTTGCCTACGGCAGGACCCGGGCTTTCCGCCTTCATCAGGTGCATATTGGTGCCACCGACCATCGGCAGCACAGCCAGCAGGAACACCAGCACGCCCATACCACCGATCCAGTGCGTAAAACAGCGCCAAAGCATGCAGCAATGGCTCATGGTTTCCACATCGGAAAGGATGCTCGCACCGGTCGTCGTGAAGCCGGAAACGGTTTCAAAGAGCGCATCGATAAAGCGCGGAATCTCCCCGGTAAAATAGAACGGCAGGCAGCCGAACAGGGACATCAGAATCCAGCTCAGAGCCGTAGCGACAAAGCCCTCGCGCGCGCGAAAATTCGGATTATTCGGGCGCTTATGTGTGAGCAGAAAGCCAATGCCGCCGCACATCGCCATCGTAATGGCGAACGCCCAGCCCTCGCCCTCCTGATAAATCAGCGAGGTCACCAGCGGCAGGCTCATCAGCGCCGCTTCGATATTGAGCACCCAGCCCAGAATGTAGCTGACCGATTTCATATTCATGCCAGCACCTCTTACGCCAGGATATCGCTGATATCCCTGAAACCGGTATGTGTAGTCACGATGATCACCGTATCACCCGCCGCAATGGCGTCCTGGCCGCGCGGGAAGATGATCTTGCCCTTCCTGCCGATGCAGGCAATGAGCAGATTATCCTTCTTTTTGAGCTTCATCAGCGGCACCCCGATGACTGGCGCATCCTTTTCCACGTGGAATTCCAGCGCCTCTACCTTGCCGTCGAAGAGATGATACAGCGTCTCGACATTGCTGCCGATGGTGTTTTGTCTGGCGCGGACATACGCCGTGATCGTCTCCGACGTGATATACTTGGGATAGACGACGCTGCCCAGATCCAAGCCCTCGATGACGTCCTTGAACGTAATGCGGTTGATCTTGGTGATGGTCTTCAGCCCCGGCATGCGCTTGGCAAAAAGCGTCAGCAGAATATTCTCCTCGTCCAGACCGGTCAGCGGCACAAACGCCTCGACGGAATCGATGCCCTCCTCACGCAGCAGCGTCTCGTCGCCGCCATCGCCGCAGATGACAACCGCTTCCGGCAGCAGCGCCGTCAGTTCTTCACAGCGCGCACGGTTCTGCTCGATGATCTTGACGTCCATCTTCTGCCTGAGCAGCTGCTTGGCCAGATAATACGACGATTTTCCGCCGCCGATGATCATACAGCTGGATATCGCGTGGCTTTCCATGCCCAGGGACTCAAACACGCGATGGCTGTCACGGGTATTGGCCAGGATGGTGATATCATCCCCCTTGCAAAGCTCAAACGGGCCGCCGGGGATAAACACCCTGCCCGCGCGCTCCACCGCACAGACCAGATAGCCAAAGCTGAAGATCGCATCGAGCTCCATGATCCGCTTGCCGCACAGAACATTGCCCTCACGGATTTTGAACGTGAGCAGTTCCGCATGGCCGCGGGCAAAGGCGCTCACCGTCAGCGCCTTCGGACGGGAAAGTACGCGCGCAATCTGCTTGGCAGCCTCCAGTTCGGGATTGATGATCATGGACAGGCCCAGCTGCTCGCGCAGATACACCAGTTCCTCAGCATAATCAGGATTGCGCACACGCGCGATGGCAGAAATGGCGCTGCCCACCTTCTTGGCAATCAGGCAGCAGAGCAGATTCAGCTCATCCGAGCCCGTCACCGCGATGATCATATCCGCCTTCTCAATGCCGGCTTCTTCCAGCACATTCAGGCTCGCGCCATTGCCGCAGATGCCCATCACATCAAAGACTTCCGTCATATCCCGGATCACACGATCATCTGTATCGACGATCGTAATATCGTGCCCCTCATGAACCAGCTGCTCGGTCAGCGTGTGTCCCACTTTGCCGCAGCCGACGATGACGATGTTCAGCGTATCCTTTTGACGATTGGCAGCTTTTCTCTGCATCTGCGTTCCCTCCATAACTGAACAAATGAAGCAAACTTTCTGAAATATATTATAGGCTTCCCCAAATATCCTGTCAATCAACCCACGGGTTTCTTCTTCAGGCCCACGCGCCCGTTAATATATCTTAACACAATTTCTTTCCCCGGTCAATGAATGCAGGTTGACCTGCCCATATGCCGTGTTAAAATAGCGTCATCCCGGTTATCCTGATTCTATCTTCCGCCAAGGAGTGATTATGCCGATGAACATTAAAAAAGGCCGCGAAATCCGCATGAGCTTCACGCTCGCCGCAATCATTTATATCGCGCTGGGTCTGCTGCTGATCTTCATGCCAAACACCAGCCGCAAGCTGCTGTGCACGCTCGTGGGTGCGGGCGTAACGACATACGGCATACTGAACATTATTTCCTATCTGCTCAGCAAAGGCGATAATGCCTATACACCGGCGCTTCTGCTGGGTATATGCGCCTTGGCGTTCGGTGTTTTTTCGTTGATTCAGCCGACGTTCCTGATGGACTTTCTCTTCACGGTGATCGGCCTGATCGTGATCATCGTCGGCGTCAATGGCATTCGCCGGGCACTGCAGCTGCGCAGCTTTGGCTTTCCCCATTGGCAGGCACTGCTGATCTGTGCGGTGATCACGATTCTGTTTTCTCTGAGCGTGATCTTCTTCCCGAATCTCTATGGCAATCTGCTGATCATGCTATGCGGTTTGCTGCTGACAGCAGGCGGCGTCAGCGATCTGATGAGCATTCGCTGCCTGAACAGATACCTTTAATCTCACAGGGTTCTTTCCGAGCGAAAAAACCCGAACGAAAAAAGGCAAAAAATGACGAAAAGGCATTGACAATTCCGTCCGATGGGATTATAATACTTTTCGTTCGGATTGATAGCTCAGTCGGTTAGAGCACCCGCCTGATAAGCGGGAGGTCGGTGGTTCGAGTCCACTTCAATCCACCATATTCCTCAGTAGCTCAATGGCAGAGCATTCGGCTGTTAACCGAAGGGTTGTAG
>CAZACE010000265.1:0-3251 GCA_964483255.1 uncultured Oscillospiraceae bacterium | reverse complement strand
GCCGACGCATTCCCTTCGGCAGGCGAAGCGTTGCGGTCATTGACGAGGAGCACGAGGGAAGCTATATCGCAGAGAATACGCCCCGCTACGATGCGCGCGAGCTGGCGCGCATGCGCTGCAATCGGGAGGGCGCGGCTCTGCTTCTGGCCAGCGCCACGCCGAGCATGCGCTCGTTTGCGCTTGCGGGTCGAGGAGACCTTACGCTGCTGGAGATGCCGCGCCGCGTGAAGAACAGGCCGCTGCCCGAGGTGCATGTGATCGACATGCGAAATGAGCTGGCGCAGGGCAACCGTTCGGTGTTCTCCGGCGCGCTGCTTGATGGCCTCAAGCGCTGCCTGGATGCAGGCAAGCAGGCGATCCTCTTCGTCAATCGCCGCGGCTATTCGACGTTTGTTTCCTGCCGCAGCTGCGGCTATACCGTGTCCTGTACTCAGTGTGACGTATCCATGACATACCACAGCACGGAAAATGCGCTGCGCTGCCACTATTGCGGCCAGGAAGCGCCCGTGCCTGCGGTCTGCCCGGAGTGTGACAGCAAATATATCAAGTATTTCGGCACGGGCACTCAGCGCGTGGAGGAGGAAGTGAAGAAATACTTCCCGGGCGTGCCTGTGCTGCGCATGGATAACGACACGACGCGGGCAAAGGATGCGCACGAGCAGCTCATTGCTCAATTCCGCCGGGGTGAAGCGCGCATTCTGGTTGGCACGCAGATGATCGCCAAGGGACTTGATTTCCCGAATGTGACCATGGTCGGCATTATTGCCGCCGATGCCATGCTCAAGCTGCCGGATTATCGCTCTGCTGAGCGCACCTTCCAGCTGCTCACCCAGGTGGCCGGGCGCGCGGGCCGCGCGGATACGCCGGGCGAGGTCTTTTTGCAAACCTATGATCCGGAAAACTACGCGATTGAAACCGCCAGCCGTCAGGATTACCGCGCGTTTTACGAGGCTGAAATGCTCAGGCGCAAGCGCGCGCTCTATCCGCCATATACGCTCATCGCGCGCCTGCTTTACGAGGCGGACCGCGAGCAGGACGCCAAAAACTGCGCCGAAAGCGCCATGCGCCAGATGGAGGCGTTCCTCGAGCGCCGCGCGTATCTGCGCAAGTATGTCGTCTCGCTGCGCGTAATGCCCTGCCCGGTCAGGCGCATCAAGGGTAAATTCCGCTGGCAGGCTGCGCTCAAGGTTGTGGATCAATCCATCTGCCAGGAACTTGTCGGAAAGATGAGCGAAATCGCGAGCGCTCCGCTGGAGGGATGCGCATGCGTGTGCCAGGTGAATCCGAGCAGTATGATGTAACAGGGAGATTGCTGTATGAATCCTGAAATGCATGCGCTTATGACTGAGCGCTTCGGCAAAGACAGCCTGATTGCTCTGGCGACGGCGTCGGGCGATACGCCGCATGTGCGCGCGGTGAATGCCTATTATCTGGAAGGCGCGTTTTACTGCGTGACATATGCAAAATCGGGCAAGATGAAGCAGATTGAGAAAAATCCCACCGTGGGCCTGTGTGGTGAGTGGTTCACCGGGCACGGCAGGGGCGAGAACCTCGGGCATGTGCTCCTTGCAGAAAACCGCGCGCTGATGGAGATCCTGCGCCCTGCGTTTGCCGCATGGTATTCTCTGGGGCATGTTGATGAATCCGATCCCAACACGATTCTGCTGAAGATTACGCTGACAGACGGCGTGCTCATGAAGCAGGGAAGACGGTACGAAATGAGATAATGCAGAATTGAACAATCTGAAGCGGCCTTGCGCCGCTTTTTCTGGTTATTTGCCACTTCCATTTTGCGTGAAGATGTCTTATAATGAGATGGATTATGGAGTATTGTGCCTGACCGTGCCTGAGAGACGCGGATCAGGCTGAAATCTGTCTTGAAATGAAGGAGAGAAAAGCCATGGCGCTTCGCAAGATGGTGTATATTGAGGACGAGCTTCTGCGCAAGAAGAGCCGCCCTGTGGAGAAATTTGATGAGAAGCTGCACAAGCTCCTCGATGACATGGCCGAGACCATGTATCATACCAACGGCGTGGGTCTGGCCGCCCCGCAGGTGGCCGTGCTGCGCCGCGTGGTGGTCATGGACTGCGGCGACGGCCTGATCGAAATGATCAACCCGGAAGTCTATGAAACCGAGGGTGAGCAGGACGGCCCGGAGGGCTGCCTGTCCGTGCCCGGTCGCCGCGGCATGGTGAAGCGCCCGATGATCGTGCGCGCCCGTTTCCAGGATCGCCACGGCGAGTGGTATGAAATCGAGGCGGAGGAGCTGCTCGCGCGCTGCATCATGCATGAAACCGATCATCTGGACGGCGTGCTCTACGTGGATAAGATGTATCGCGAGATCTTCGCCGAAGATGAAGAAAACGAGGAAGAAGAGGCCGAATGAGAATCGTATTCATGGGCACGCCTGATTTCGCCGTGCCGTCGCTCAATGCGCTGATTGAAAACGGATATGACGTCGTAGGCGTCTTCTGTCAGCCGGATCGTCCGAAGGGTCGCGGACATAAGCTTGCCGCCTGTCCGGTCAAGGAAGTGGCGATGGGGCACAATATCCCGGTCTTTCAGCCCGAGCGCATCAAGCGCCCTGAGGGCGTTCAGATGCTTAAATCCTGCGCACCGGATCTGTGCGTGACGGCGGCCTTTGGCCAGCTGCTCTCCCAGGAAATCCTGGATATCTCGCCTATGGGCACGATCAACGTGCATTCATCTCTGTTGCCCCGGCATCGCGGCAGCGCGCCGATCAACTGGAGCGTCATCATGGGCGATCAGGTGACCGGCGTCACCACCATGTTCACCGATAAGGGCATGGACACCGGCGATATCCTGCTGATGCGCGAAACGCCCATCGGCGAAAAGGAAAATGCGGGTGAGCTCAGCGACAGGTTGGCCGTCATGGGCGCGCAGCTGCTGATTGAAACCATTCGCAAACTGGAAGCGGGGACGCTTGAGCGCATCCCGCAGGATCACGAGGCGGCCACCTACGAGCCGAAGATGGACAAGGAGCTTGGCCGCATTGATTGGACAAAGAGCGCGCAGGAAATCGACTGGCTTGTGCGCGGCACGACGCCGTGGCCGGGCGCATATACGACGCTTGCCGATCAGACGATCAAGGTCTTTGAGCTCGATGTGAAAGCAGGTGCGGCCTCCGGCGAGCCGGGTGAGATCATCGTGGCGGATGCGAAGCAGGGCCTTGTCGTCTCCAGCGGCGATCACGATGTGGAACTCAAACAGATTCAGATGCCCGGCGCTAA
>CAZACE010000264.1:0-3267 GCA_964483255.1 uncultured Oscillospiraceae bacterium | reverse complement strand
GCCTCCTCAAAATCAAAACGGCGCAGACTTAAAACACTAAGTCTCGCCGTTTCAGATGAAGCCAGGCAAACTGCCGACATGTTGACGCCATCACACATGCGTGCCAGCTACTCCCTTATTAAGGATATTTTAGCACAAGACCCGTTTCTCATGCAATTGACCCTCATATATTTCCTTTGGACAGATTTGCGAAAGTGTCCAAAAAAGTAACAGATTTTAAAAAGTGGGCAAAATATGGACACACGCGCTCTTTTGTCCAGTGCAATCAAAGCCTCTCTTTTCTATAATATACTGTGTAAGTACGAAGGGAGCTTTTTGCATGAATCAGAAAATCGGCGTTGTGGATGTAGGCGGCGGCTATCGCGGCATCTATGCGACGGGCGTGCTGGATTACTGTCTGGATCATGGAATCCATTTTGATCTTGGCATCGGCGTATCAGCCGGCAGCGCCAACATGGCCTCCTATACGGCAGGTCAGGCGCGGCGCAACCGCCAGTTCTACAGCGAGTTTGGTCTGCGAAAGGAATACGCCAGCGCAGGGAACTTCATCCGCAAGCGTTCGTTCATCGATCTTGACTATGTATACGGCACGCTGAGCAATTCGGACGGCGAATCGCCGCTTGACTATGAGGCGATTATGCGCAATCCCGCTGAAATGATCACCGTCGCCACGGCAGCGGAAACCGGAGAAGCAAAATACTTTACCAAGGCGGATCTTGCACAGGATCGCTATGACATCTTCAAGGCTTCGTCGGCCATTCCTGTCGTATGCACGCCGTATGCAGTAGATGGCGTGCTGTATTACGACGGTGCGCTTGCCGATCCTGTACCGTTCCTCAAGGCGTTTGAAATGGGCTGCGACAAGGTTGTGCTGCTGCTTACACTGCCGCAGGATCATGTCCGCAATCCAAAGAAAGATCAGTTTTTGGCTGATCGGCTCCGCCATACATATCCCATCGCCGCCAAGAAGCTTGCGCGGCGCGCGCAGACCTACAACGCCAGCGTTGCGCTGGCAAAAGCGTTTGCCGAGGAGGGCAGGCTGCTCATCGTCGCGCCGGATGATACCTGCGGCGTAAGCACGCTGACGAAAAATCGGGAAAAGCTGCTTCAGCTTTACGAAAAGGGATATCAGGACGGCGCGAAAATCCGCGCGTTCGTCTCAGATATAGGCTAAACCAACAAGGAGGCACCATCGTTGACATTCCACCATGAAAGCCAAGAAAACGTGCTCGCCCATCTGGGCACATCAATCCAGACAGGACTGAGCGATCAGCAGGTACAGCAGAAGCTCGCGCAGCACGGCGAAAACAGGCTGCGCGAAAAGAAAAAGAAGACCAACTTTCAGCGCTTCCTCGATCAATTCAAGGATGTGATGATCATCATTCTGCTCATCGCAGCGGCGATCTCGTTTGTTATCGCCGTGGTCGAGGGCAATCCCAAGGAGTTCTTTGAGCCGGTGCTGATCCTGCTGATCGTTCTGATCAACGCTGTCATGGGCGTCATGCAGGAAAGCAAGGCGGAGAAGGCGCTCGATGCGCTCAAGAGCCTTTCAGCTCCCCATGCCCGCGTCATCCGAAACGGCAAAGAGAGCATCATTGACGCTTCGCAGCTCGTTCCCGGCGACATCATCCGACTGGAAGCAGGCGATTTCATTCCGGCAGACGCGCGCCTTCTGCGCAGCGTGAGCCTCAAGAGCGAGGAATCTGCGCTGACAGGCGAATCCGTTCCCTCCGAAAAAGACGCCAAGGCAGCCGTCAAGGAAGACGCGCCGCTGGGCGACCGCAGCAACATGGTCTTCTCCGGCTGCTCCATCACCTATGGCACGGCGACGGCTGTCGTCACGGCTACGGGCATGGATACGCAGATGGGCAAGATCGCCAATCTGCTGGATAACGAGGAAGAGGGGCAGACGCCGCTTCAGGAAAAGCTGGCGCAGCTGGGCAAGTATCTGGGCATTCTGGCCATCGGCGCATGCGCCATTGTTTTCATCGTCGGATTGATGAACGGCATCCCGGCGCTTGAAATCTTCATGACCGCCGTCTCGCTGGCCGTCTCTGCGATTCCGGAGGGTCTGCCCGCCATCGTCACCATCGTGCTCTCCATCGGCGTGCAGCGCATGGTGAAGAAAAACGCCATCATCCGCCGTCTGCCCGCCGTGGAAACGCTGGGCAGCGCGTCGGTCATCTGCTCGGATAAGACCGGCACGCTCACGCAGAACCGCATGACGCTGGTTAAGGCCTATGCGGATGGAGAAGCGCAGGCGGAGGATGTCACAACGGTTAATACGGAGTCTATCCGTAAGCTCCTCTCCTACGGCGCACTGTGCTGCGACGGTTCCGTGGTCTTTGAGGGTGCGCAGGAGCATCATATCGGCGATCCGACGGAAACGGCCATCGTCCTTGCGGCGCACAAGCATGGCATGCCCAAGGAAGCGCTCAGCCGCAAATATCCGCGCCTTGCCGAGATTCCCTTTGATTCCGACCGCAAGCTGATGACCACCGTGCATAAGATGGACGGCAAGATCATCTCCATCACCAAGGGCGCGTTTGACGTGATGGCAAGCCGCTGCATCGCAGGCAATCTGGAGGCAGCGAAACAGATCAATGATCAGATGAGTGAAAACGCGCTGCGCGTGATTGCCGTCAGCTATCGTGAGCTTGACGCTGTGCCGGAAAACCCAACGCCCGAAGCGCTGGAATGCGATCTCACGTTCATGGGTCTTGTCGGCATGATCGATCCCCCGCGCCCGGAGGCGAAGGAGGCCGTTGCCGTCTGCCGCAAGGCGGGCATCAAGCCCGTCATGATCACCGGCGACCACGTCGTGACCGCCTCTGCCATCGCCAGAGAGCTGGGCATCCTTGAGAAGGGCGACCGCGCCATCACGGGCGCTCAGCTGGATGCGATGACCGATTCGCAGCTGGATGCACAGGTGGAGGACATCTCCGTCTATGCCCGCGTATCGCCGGAAAACAAGATCCGCATCGTCAAGGCATGGCAGCGCAAGAATCAGGTTGTTTCCATGACCGGTGACGGCGTCAACGATGCTCCCGCACTCAAGGCGGCGGATATCGGCTGCGCGATGGGTATCACCGGTACGGACGTAGCAAAGGGTGCGGCAGATATGACGCTGACCGACGACAACTTTGCCACCATCGTCGATGCCGTCCGCGAAGGCCGCGGTATTTACGCGAACATCAAGAAGGTTGTCGGCTTCCTGCTTGGTACGAACATCGGCGAAGTCTTCACCGTCTTCACGGCAATGCTCCT
>CAZACE010000263.1:0-3281 GCA_964483255.1 uncultured Oscillospiraceae bacterium | reverse complement strand
CGGGCAGACAAGCGCGCGCAGCGCAAGATCGATGCCCTCGCTCGCGCCGACGGTGACGAGCACCTCGTCCTTGGGATTGTAGCTCACGCGGTAGCGCATGCGAAGATACGCCGCGATCTTCTCCCTCAGGCTCTCCAGACCCCAGTTGCTGGTGTACTGCGTCTGTCCGTCCTCGATGGACTGGATCGCCGCATCGCGGATGGACCAGGGGGTCACAAAGTCCGGCTCGCCCACGCCCAGCGAAATCGCGCCGGGCATCTGGGTTACGATATCAAAGAACTTACGGATGCCGCTGGGCGGCACATCGGCTACGCGCCTGTTGATAATGCGCTCGTACTCCATCAGGGCATCACCGCCTGCCTTCTGTCGCCCTTGCCGCCGGCAAAGACCATGCCGCCGTACTTATAGGTCTTGAGCATGAAATGCGTGCTCGTACCGGTCACGCCCTCGATGGTGGACAGGCGGCTATGCACAAACGAGGCCAGCTCCTTGAGCGTGCGCGCCTCGCACAGCACCATCAGATCATACGCGCCGCTCATCAGATACAGCGATTTCACCTCGTCATACTGCACGATGCGCTGGGCGATGGCGTCAAATCCCTTTTCCCTCTGGGGCACGACGTTCACCTCGATGACCGCCTGCACAAACTCGCGGTCTGTGCGCTCCCAGTTGATCAGCGTTTGATAGCCCACCAGCACGCCCGCTGCGCGCAGGCTGTCCAGCGCGGCGTTGACCTGCGCCTCGTCGCTGCCGGTCATCACCGCCATCTCGCGCGGAGTCACGCGTGCATCTTCGCACAGAATCTCCAGAATATGCATATCCAGCGTCGAAAACATAGCCATCTCTCCTTATTCCATCGGCAGCCGAAAATTCTGCCGGAATTATACGTATTTTATCACGCCAAAACGCAGCGCGTATGTGACTTCGTCACCTGCGCTTCAGACGAAATGGCGCTCGGGCTCAAAGCCCGCATTCGTCATCCTGTCCTGCGCGCGCCGGATGGCTGCGTAGGCCTCGATATGCGCCGCCATCTGCCTGACGGCCGGCGCCATCATCTGCTGATTCTGCACCGCGATGCCGAATTCACGATACTCCAGCGGCTCGATGGGATACACATCCACATTGCCGTGCATGCGCTCGAGAATCAGGCTGGGCAGAATGCTGATGCCGAAGCCGCCTTCGACCATCGCGATGGTCGACATATCGTCCACCACGCGGCAGCTGGCGCGTACGCTCAGCTTGTATTTGGAAAGGAACGCCTGAATATCAGCGTCGGTGGAATCATCCTGCACGACGAACGTCTGCGTTCTCATCTCGTCAACCGTGATCACGCCGGGCGTGCGGGTCTTGAATCCCTTCTGCACGACGCACATCAGGCGGTCGCGGCACAGGGGATGCACCACAAGCTCGCGGGTGGATTTGGTCGAGAGGAAGCCCAGGTCGACCACGCCTGTGCGGATCCAGTTGATCACGTCGGCGTACGTGCCCTGATAGATCTCGATCTCCACGCCCGGATACTGGCGCTTATAGCTGGTCACAATCTGCGGCAGCCACGTCATGCACACGCTGTTGAATGCGCCGATCTTCACCGTGCCGCGCTGCACGCCCTTGAGCTCGTCCACCGTCTGAGAAAGCGCCTCGTCGGCATTGAGCACCTGGCGAATCACCGGATAGAGCGCCTCGCCGCTGCGCGTGAGCGATACGCCGCCCTTGCCGCGCACAAACAGCGCAAAGCCGCAGGCCTCCTCCATCGAGCTGACCGCATGGCTGATGGCGCTCGGGGTCAGATGCAGCACCTGCGCCGCGCGCGCAAAGCTGCCCTGCTCAATCACGGTATGAAAAATACGGTATTCCAGCAGCGTCATGTTTTCCGCTCCTCTTCATCAATCCAATTCATGTATGGGGCGTTTGAGATGAATGATATTACCATAAAGAGTACACCACACAGCGCCGTTCGTCAACAAAAATTTCTATTGCGCGCCGCACGCATTTCTGCTATAATTCTCCCCGTACAAGTGCATGGACTGTTCGAAACCATCCAGTCCTAAAACAAAACTATGGGCCGAAGACATGCAAGCCATGTCTTCACGACGGCCTTGCCGTCTTTTTTATTTCCTGGGGATTTCATCCCCAGACCCCGTCTTCGCTTCGCGCCTGCTTAAACCCGTATTCTTCGGCCGGAAGGGCCTCGAATACTGCTGCGCAAAACGTCGGGAAAGAATACGCGAGACCGTCCCCCGGAAAGGGAGAATCATCATGAACACCAACCAAAACACCGGCGCGCTCACCCGCGGCGCGATCATCGCCGCCCTGTATGCTGCCATCACGCTGCTGCTCGCGCCCATCAGCTACGGCGAGGTTCAGGTTCGCATTTCTGAATCGCTGACCCTGCTGCCCATCCTTTTGCCCGAAGCCGTTCCGGCTCTGGCCATCGGCTGCCTGCTTTCCAATATTCTGGGCGGCGCGATGATCTTCGATGTGATCTTCGGTACGCTGGCCACGCTGCTCGCCGCCATCTGCACGCGCCTGCTGCGAAAGAACGTGCTGGCAGCCTCCGCCATGCCGGTCATATTCAATGGTCTGATCGTCGGCGCCGTCGTGCACTATTGCTACGCGCCCATGATCGCCCTGCCGCTTTGCATGCTCTTTGTCGCCATCGGCGAGGCCATCTCCTGCATGCTCCTCGGGCCCATCGTCCTGCGCGCCGTGAGCCGTATTCCCTCGAAGATGCTCCACAGCTGATCCCTTGACTTTTCAGCGCGTACAGGGTACTCTTTAAGCATATGAACGTGCTCTGACTGCACATCACCGACAAGGTTTAAGGAGGTTATCTCTCATGCGCATTGCTCTCATCAATGAAAACAGCCAGGCTGCCAAGAACGAGCTGATCCTTACCGCGCTCAAGAAGGTCGTCGAGCCGATGGGCCATGTTGTGGACAACTACGGCATGTACACCGCTCAGGACGAGGCGCAGCTGACCTACGTGCAGGTCGGTATCCTCGGCGCGATCCTTCTCAATTCCGGCGCGGCCGATTATGTCATCACCGGCTGCGGCACCGGCGAAGGCGCCATGCTCGCCATGAACAGCTTCCCGAATGTCATCTGCGGTCACGTCGAGGATCCGGTTGACGCTTATACCTTCGCCCATGTCAACGACGGCAACGCCATTGCGCTCCCGTTCGCCAAAGGCTTCGGCTGGGGCGGCGAGCTGAACCTCGAGTATATCTTCGAGAAGCTCTTCGGCTTCGGTCATGGCCTGGGCTATCCGCGCGAGCGCGTCG
>CAZACE010000262.1:0-3294 GCA_964483255.1 uncultured Oscillospiraceae bacterium | reverse complement strand
CAACCACTGGGTCAACTTTACGCCAGAATACCGGTTCGTGCTCCTTGAAGCGGACGGCAGCGAGACGATCCTGCAGGATTACGGCGTGGATACGCTCTATGCCTGCGAGCCGGGCGCGCTTTCCGGCAGGACGATGCGCCTGTATGCGCGCATCGCAGGCCATGAATCCTCCGGCGAAGTCTGGTATGATCTTGCGATTGAGTAATCCTCCCTTGATTGCCCGCATGAAATCCTGTATAATACAGGCTGTGGATATATATCCACAGCCTTTTTGTTTTGCAACGAGGGCGGGGAATCTCAGGGCGGCTGCCCTGAAACCCGCCAAGGGACTTCGCCCCTTGCCCCATATACGCTTCGCGCATAAGAAAGTAATTTGGAGCGCTGAAATATGAAGTATTTGATTCTGGATTATCTCGAGGCGACGGCGAGCCGTCTGCCGGAAAAGATCGCCTTCACCGACGAAAACAGCTCCGTATCCTTTGGCGAGCTGGTTCGTCTTTCCCGTGCGGTGGGCTCTGCGCTTTGCCGCCATGTTTCCCCGCGCACAACCGTCGGCTTCTATATGGACAAGTCCGTCCAGACCGTCGCTGGCTTCTTCGGCGCGGTCTATGCCGGCTGTGCTTATTCCCAGCTGAATCTGCGTCATCCCGTCGTGCGCATCCGCGCGATTCTGGATACCCTCGCCTCGCCCGTCATCGTCACCGACAGGGCGCACGAAGAGGCCCTTCGCGCCATGGATGTTCCGGGCGAAATCCTGATTCTGGAAGATCTGCTGGAAAACGAAATCGACGAAGCTGCGCTCACCTGTGTGCGCCGCCAGATGCTGGATATCGATCCGCTCTACGTCAATTTTACCTCCGGCTCCACCGGCACGCCCAAGGGCGTCATCATCTGTCATCGCAATGTCTGCGATTTCATTCCCTGCTTTACCGAGATCTTTGAAATCACGCAGGACGACGTACTGGCCAATCAGGCGCCGTTTGATTTCGACGTCTCCGTCAAGGACATCTATTCCGGCATCTTCACCGGCGCATGCGTGGCGATCATCCCGACCGCCTACTTCACCCAGCCGACCAAGCTGATGGATTTCCTGTGCGACAAGGGCGCGACGGTGCTCGTCTGGGCGGTTTCCGCGCTTTGCTTCATCACCACGATGAATGCGCTGGACTACAAGATCCCCGAAAAGCTGCGCACGATCATGTTCTCCGGCGAGGTCATGCCCATCAAGCACCTGAGGAAGCTGCAGAAATACCTGCCCGCTGTCACCTATGTCAACCTCTACGGTCCGACGGAGATCACCTGCAACTGCACCTATTACATCGTGGACCGCGAATTCGAGGTCGGCGAGAACCTGCCCATCGGCATCCCCTTCCCCAACGAGCGCATTCTGCTGCTGGATGAAAACGACAGGGAAGTCGCGCCGGGCGGCGTGGGTGAGCTCTGCGTTTCCGGCACAGCCGTGGCCCTGGGCTATTTCGGCGACAGCGAGCGCACGAAGGCTGCCTTCGTGCAGAATCCGCTGAACAAGATCCACAGCGAGATCATCTACCGCACGGGCGACCTGGTCCGTCTCACCGAGGATGGTGAGCTGGTCTACGTCTCCCGCAAGGATTTCCAGATCAAGCACATGGGCCATCGCATTGAGCTGGGCGAAATTGAGACAGCGCTTTCTGCCGTGCCCGGCGTGGAGCGCGCGCTGTGCATGTATCTGCATGATAAGGGCAAGATCCTCGCCTTCACCACAGGCGAAGCCGACAAGGCTGCCATTACGCAGGCGCTGCATATCTCCCTGCCGTCTTACATGATCCCCAACATCTTCATGGCCGTGGACGAGATGCCCATGACCAAGAACGGCAAGATCGACCGCAGCGCGCTCATGGAGCTCTATAAAAACAAGAAGAGGGGTGGCCGCAATGGATAAGCAGGCGCTTTCCTCAATCGCAAAGGAATTCGGCACGCCGTCCTTCGTTTTTGACGAATCCGCGCTCGCGCGCCGCATGCGCGCGGTGAAGGAGATTGTCGGCGAGACGGTGCATCTGTGCTATTCCATCAAGGCCAATCCGTTCCTCATCCCCGCCATGCAGCGTCTGGTGGAGCTGCTTGAGGTCTGCTCCCCGGGCGAGCTGGAAATCTGTGAGAGCCTGAATGTGGATCCCAAGACCGTGCTCTTCTCCGGCGTGAACAAGACGCTTGCCGACATTGAGCACGCCATGGACGCGGGCGTCATCCGCTTCACCGCGGAATCCCCGCTGCACATCCGCCTGCTCGAGCAGGCAGCGGCTGCGCGCGACTCCGTTTATCCGGTGCTTCTGCGCCTGACGGCCGGCTCCCAGTTCGGCATGGATGAAGGCGATCTTCTCGATGCCATCGCGCATCGCGACACGTATCCGCATCTGCGTTTCGAGGGCATCCATTATTTTTCCGGCACCCAGCGCGCAAAGCTGGACAAGGATCAGCGCAAGGAGCTGCTCATGCTTGGCGCGTTCATGGACAGGCTCGAGCAGGAATACGGCTTTGTCTGCGAGAAGATCGAATACGGTCCCGGCCTGTATTTCCCCTATTTCGCGCACGAAGATCATTCCGACACCCTCGCCCCGATCCGCGATCTCGCGCCGGATCTCAAGGCTCTTGCCAGCCGCTGCGAGCTGACCATTGAGATGGGTCGCTTCTTCGCATCCGAATGCGGTACGTATCTGACCACGGTCATTGACACGAAGGTCAATTGCGGCAGTCACTATGCCATCGTCGACGGCGGTATGCACCACGTCAACTATCTCGGCGGCATGATGGGCATGCGCGTGCCGATTATCACCCACATCGAAGGCCCGCGGCACACGGATGACACCGAGTCCGAATGGTCCCTGTGCGGCAGCCTGTGCACCACGGCGGACGTTCTGGTGCGCAAGATCGCCCTGAATGGCCTCGCCCGGCAGGATGTGCTTGCCTTCCACAACATCGGCGCTTATTCCGTCACAGAAGGCCCTGCGCTCTTCCTGAGTCGCAACATGCCGCGCATCATTCTTTCTAACGACGACGGCGCGCGTCTTGTCCGCGACGTGATCCATTCCGCTTCCATCAATCAATCCAACATCAAATAAAAGGAGATTATCATCATGAAAGACCAGATTCTTGACATCCTTTCCGACATCGTGGACGACGATGTGGAATCCTGCACCACTTTGATCGACGACGGCGTGCTCTCCTCCCTGGATATCATCCAGCTCATCGGCGCGCTGAACGACGAATTCGACATCTCCATCCCTGCGACCGAGATCATCCCGCAGAACTTCAATT
>CAZACE010000261.1:0-3327 GCA_964483255.1 uncultured Oscillospiraceae bacterium | reverse complement strand
ACCATAGAGCTTCATGCAAAGACAAGAGCCTCCCGATCCGGGAGGCCCTGTATCGCTTTGTTTACTTCACTTCGCCGCTCTCAATCAGCTCAATGGCCTTCTGGAGCTGCGCATCCTGCTCGTGCGGCAGGTTATTGATACCATAGAGCGTGACAACCTCTTCGTCAAGCTCGACGGAGATATGCGGCTCAATGCCAACCTCATGGATGCATTCACCGCTGGGCGTGAAATAGCGCGCGGTGGTTACCTTCAGGCCGCTGCCGTCCGGGAAATCAACCACACTCTGCACGACACCCTTGCCGAACGTCGTCGTGCCCACAAGCGTACCTTCTCCGGTATCGCGGATCGCGCCGGCAAGGATTTCGGATGCGCTGGCGCTGTATTCGTTGACCAGCACAACCATCGGCACATTGTAGTATTCGCCGTCGATGGTGAATACCTCTTCGTTGCCCTGCTTGTCGCGCATGGAAACCACCCTGCCCTCAGGCAGGATCATATCCGCCATGGCAACGCTGGCATCCAGCAGACCACCGCCGTTATTGCGCAAATCAATGATCATGCCGCGAACGCCGGCCGCTTCGAAACTCTCCAGCGCAGCCTTGAATCCCTCGACAGCGTCGCCCAGGAAATCATAAACCATGACATAGCCGATGTTGCCTTCGAGAATCTGATGCTCAACATAATTGATATTGACCACCTTGCGGGTGATGTCAAAATCGATCGTCTCCAGGCCGCGCATGACGGTCACCTTCACAGACTCGCCCGGCGTACCGCGCATCACGTCGACCGCAGCGTCCATCTCATAGGCAGAATAATAGACGTCGTTGACGTAGACGATCTTATCGCCCGCGCGCATGCCGACTTCTTCTGCCGGGCTGCCCTTGAACACGCGGGTGATCGTGATCAGCTGATCGGTCGGATCCGCCAGCAGCTGGCAGCCAATGCCGGCATACTCGCCTTCGGTTTCCTCGTTGAAAGCATCCATGTCCTCCTTGGAGTAATACGTGCTGTATACGTCACCGACGCCCGCAACCAGGCCATAGGCCGCACTCTCGAGCATTTCGTTCGTGTCGACATCCTCATAGTAATACATCTGCACGAGCTGCAAAAGCGCATCCAGCTTTTCATACTGTCTGAGGCGGTTATACTCCTCCTTTGAAATGGTGACGCTGCCCTGCTGCTTGAACATGGGCAGCATCGCAGAAGCGCAGGCAGACGCGCCAAGCGCAGTCATCAGCACAAAAACAAGCACAGATGCGATCACATGATTACGTTTCAATATGAGCCATTCCTTTCCTGCGGGCTGCACCCGCTTCCATATTCGGACAATTTCAGCCATCCTCTGCCCGCTGCAGGAGATTACCTGCGCATGTAAGAAAACAGCCGGCGCTGCTTCACGCCGGCTGTCTTTTGCAAATCAATATACGGGACGCGGCTTATCCTTACCGCTCTTGCCAAGGAGCATCATCATCTTGAACGTCACCGCATCATCGAACTTACGAAGATCCAAGCCGGTCTGGCGCTGCACCTTATCCAGACGATACACGAGCGTATTGCGATGAATATACAGCTGACGCGCGGTATCGGACAGGTTCAGATCCTTCGCAAAGAACATTTCGATCGTGTGGAGCATTTCATCGTTGAACAGGCGCGCAGTCTTGCGATTGAAGAGGATGCCGTGGTAACGGGTACCCATCTCGCGCGGAATATCCATCAGGAAGCGCTCGAGTACGAGGCTGCGATAGATATAGATATGCTGATCATTGAGGAAAATCCGACCAACCTCGACAGCGCGTCGGGACTCACGATAGCTCTCGCCGATTTCCGGGAAGGACTTCTTCGGCTCACCGATACCCACAACGCAGCTCTTGCCCACTTCGTCAAGCAGGGTCTGCTCAATGGCCTCGGCAAGCTGATAGAGTTCGTCGAAGGCCTCGATATTATCCATGCTCTTGAGGAAGACGACCGTGTGGCGATCCATCTCCACGAGCAGATCGCCGCCGGCGCGCGGAACAAGCTCCTCAAGCATGTTAAAGGCGGTTTCCGTTTCTGTCTGCAGAATCTGGAAGGTGATCACGCAGCGCTCACGGTTCATTTCAATCTGATGCTCATGCGCCAGCGCTTCCAGCTCGGAGCCAGAAAGCTCTTCGCGCAGCACGCGGCGATAGACATCATAGCGACTCTGGATCGGCGCCTCGCCGCGGCCCATAGACTGAATCATCGCGCCAGCGAGCACGATGCAGTCATGCGTGGCAGCGCCCTGGGCATCGGCGCACAGGATCAGTTCCGGCGTGATGCCGATCATCAGGAAGGTCTTACCTTCAAACGCAACGGGCATGCCCGGTTCCATAAACTCGGGCAGGCTGATCTTAGAGCGGCTCTCCTCCGGCAAAAGCACGGTGCCCTCGGTATCCAGCAGCCAAAGCGGCTGCATCAGGCGGGCGAGAACCTGCTGAATCTGATTGAGAAAACGCTTCTCAGGTACCATATTCATTGTACCATTCTCCTTTCGAGAACGTCCATATATAAAACTCACAGTAACGAAACCATTATAGCGCATAATCAATCAAAAATCCATATCTTTTAAAAATTATCTCCGTAAATTTGGTAAATTATACCGTACATTTGTGGATGTTGAACAATATTCTTGTAGTCCGGAATCGATTCCGAAGCACATTTTCCTCTCAAAGCGTGTTTTTTGCAAAAATACCACAATTCTCAGTTCACAAATCATGTATCCTGAAAGCCTGCAAAACAAAAAACAGACCGCACCTTGCGGTGCGGTCTGTGGAAGAACCAAATCAACGGTTGAGGATGCTCTTCTCGGTGTCCTTATCGAAGAAGTGCAGGCGGCCGGTCTCGAAGGCGACCTTGATGGTGTCTCCGTTGCGAGCGGTGCTGCGCGGATCGACGCGGGCGACAACGTTGCCTTCCTTGCCGGTGGTCTGCAGGTAGAGGTAGGTCTCGGAGCCCATGAGCTCGGTAACTTCAACCTTGGCCTCGACGAGGTTGCCGTCGGCGACGGACAGGAAGCGCTCTTCGTCGTGGATGTTCTCCGGACGGATACCCATAACGACTTCCTTGCCGATGTAGCTCTCGTCAACCAGCTTGCGAACCTTCGCATCCGGAACCTTGATGGCGTTGGTGCCGAACTCAGCCCAGACGCCGTCATCCTTCTTCACGAGCTTGGCATTGAAGAAGTTCATCTGCGGGCTGCCGATGAAGGAGCCGACGAACAGGTTGCACGGATAGTCGTACAGGTTCTGCGGGGTATCGACCTGCTGGATGAAGCCGTCCTTCATGACGACGATGCGGGACGCCATGGTC
>CAZACE010000260.1:0-3359 GCA_964483255.1 uncultured Oscillospiraceae bacterium | reverse complement strand
CGTAGCGGGGCGTATTCTCTGCGATATAGCTTCCCTCGTGCTCCTCGTCAATGATAATGAGGCCCACATTTTCCAGCGGCGCGAAGATCGCCGATCGTGCGCCGATGACCACGCGCACATCACCCCGGCGGATGCGCCGCCACTCGTCGTATCGCTCGCCCGGGGAAAGACGCGAATGCAGCACGGCCGCGTCCTCGCCAAAGCGGGAGCGGAACCACATGATCATCTGCGGCGTAAGCGCGATTTCGGGCACGAGAACGATCGCCGTCTTGCCCAATTGCGCAGCGCGGCGCACGGCGCGGATGAATACCTCGGTCTTGCCGCTGCCGGTGACGCCGTAGAGCAGGAAGCTGCCCCTGCCCGCCTCCACAGCCGGAAGAAGCGTACCGAGCACCTCTTTTTGCTGCGCCGTCAGTTCGGGATCCTCCGTCGCCAGACGTTCCATCGCGCCATAGGGGCTGCGCAGGGCTTCCCGCTTTTCGATTTTCACAAAGCCCATCTTCACAAGGCCGTTGAGCGCGGGTCTGTAATCCGCAATCTTTGCGCGGATTTCCTCGCAGGAGGCTTCGCCCCCTTCGCTTTCCATGAGCAGCTTAAAGACCGAAGCGCGTTTGGGCGCGCGGGTTTGAGAAGCCAGCACCTGCGCGCGCACAGCGGGATCAACCGTCAGCACGGCGTATTCCTTCGTCTTTTCCATGATCCTTTCGCCGCGCATCTGCGCCGGATACATCAACCGCAGCGCCTGCGCCAGCGTGCAAAACGACGTCGCCTTGATTTCCCTGGCCAGCGCCAGCAGTTCCGGCAGGATCGCCGGATAGCTTTCCAGCGTATCGCTGACGTCCTTCACGCGCTCGGGCGGCAGGTCGCAATCCTCCACCAGCTCCACGACGACGCCCTCGATCTTCTTCTGCCTGCCAAAGGGCACATGCACGCGCATGCCCGGGCAGAGTTCCATCCCCTTAGGCACGCGATAGGTGAACACGCGATCCACATCCTCATGCGCGATGTCCACAATCACCTGACAATACATGCTGTTCCCTCCGG
Source organism: uncultured Oscillospiraceae bacterium (assembly GCA_964483255.1). Classification (GTDB taxonomy): domain Bacteria; phylum Bacillota; class Clostridia; order Christensenellales; family Aristaeellaceae; genus Ventricola. The sequence continues at coordinate 2,315 of CAZACE010000260.1, read as the reverse complement.
TTCTATGAGATAGATTCTATTATAGCGTGAACGGAAAGCCGGCGCAAGGGGCGAAGGGAACGCTTGGGGATTGCATCTCCAAACCCCTGCCCGAGGGACATTGTCCCTCAGACGCCCTATTACGCTTCGCGGCGGTTTAAAGAAAACTTTCTTTGGCGAACTGCATTCGCCTGCGGATAAGACAAGAAGAAGAGCAGACTTGCAAAATGCCTAGCATCGTGCTACCCTGTCATAAAAAGGAGGGATGGACATGCAGGTCAGCCGGCTTTTTCGGATGCTCTATATTCTGCTGGAGCGGGATCGTGTGACTGCGGCGGAGCTCGCCCGCGAGCTGGAGGTTTCTGTGCGCACGGTATACCGCGATGCGCAGGCGCTGAGCGAGGCGGGCGTGCCGCTTTACAGCGAGCAGGGCCGCAGCGGCGGCTTTTCCATCCTGCCGACGTACAAGCTCAGCAAATCCCTGATCAGCGAGGCGGAACAACAGAGCATCCTCTCCTCTCTCTCGGCTGCTGCGCAGTCCGGCGCGCAGGACAAGGAGCTGCTTCACAAGCTGAGCGCCTTTTTCGGCGCGGACACGATCGACTGGGTGCAGATCGATTTTGCCGACTGGAGCGGGCAGCACGATCAGGACATCGCCGTATACAGGCAAGCGATTCTGGGACGCCGCGTGCTCACCTTTGATTACACCGGAGAATCCGGTAAGCAAACTAAGCGCGAGGTCTGTCCCTTTAAGCTCTGGTTCAAGGGGCAGGCATGGTATCTGCGCGCATATTGCCTCACCCGCGGCGCCGTGCGCACCTTCAAGCTCTCGCGCATTCATCAGCCCGTCATCTCTGCGGGCGAATTCCCTGAAGCGGCGCTCGCCGCACGGCAAAGCGACGTGCTCACAACCGACTGGCCCGAGCCGCCGTATATTCGCCTGTTCATGCGCGCAGACGCCTGCATGGCTTACCGGATCTACGATGATTTTGCCCATGAAAGCATTACCCGTCAGGCAGATGGCAGTTTCCTCATCGATGCGAAATTCCCGCCCGGCGCATGGGTTCAATCCATCATCCTTGGTTACGGCGCGCACGCCGAGGTTATTGAGCCCAAGGAACTGCGCGAGGCGATCCTTCGCGAAACCGAAAAGATGCTTGAAAGATACAAATCCTGACAGCTATCTGTCAGGATTTGTGTGCGACAATGGGATCACCAAAGATCAAGGAGGATGATTCCATGACGCACGAAGCCTACACAAAATGCCCCATCTGCCAAAGCTGCGGCATGCCGATGCAAAATGAAGATCAGTTCGGCCGGCATGCAGACGGCAGCAGAAACGAAACATACTGCATCTACTGCTGCCCCGATGGCGAAGAGGGCATGCAGGGCACGCTCGAGGAGATGATTTCCGTCTGCGCAAGGATCGAAGCGCAGATGGGCCTGCATCCCGACGAGGAGACGGCAAAGCAGAGGCTTTCCACCTATCTGCCCACGCTCAAGCGCTGGCGCAAATAAGAGCCGCCCATATGCCTGGAGAACATAGAAAAAGCCGGAGCATTTGCTCCGGCCCAATTTGTATTTATACTGATTTCCCGATATCAATATGCGTTATACTGCTTGTTGGTGAGCTGATAGGTCTTCTTGAACTCGACCTGATAGTAATCGTCGATCTGGCGGGCGGTTTCCGCACGCTGGGCGTCGTAGATGGAGTAGGCAACGTTCACAGCAATGAGCGCGCCGAACACGATGATAGCAGTCATAGCGATTCTCCTTTTTATGCTCTGACGATGTCGGGAATGATGATTAGAGTTGCGAGACGGCCTCAGTCTTTCAACCGCCTCTTGTTGGTTTTATTATATCACCGGCGTCGAAAAAACGCACACAATTTCTTCATCCCTGCCGATTTCAGGAAGGCATCCGCACTCCTGCAAAGCTTGCGCATCCAAAGCTTGTCAAGCCAAATTATTCGATATATTTTGAATCAACAGCTTTAAAAATGTTCATTTTTGAAGCATTTCCCTTCATTTTCTTCGGATTGACCAAAAAGATTTTTCATTGACCTTCTCTGACTTTCAATGCAGAGCACGGCGAGCAAGCGAGTTGAATGAAAGTGCGAAGGAACACTTGTTCTCATTTTTAATCTATGCTATAATGAGTCCGGAATCGGGATATGCTTCTAAGAATCAGGAGGTCATTATGCAGGAAGGACGCTTTGTGCTCAAGTCTCCCTTTAGGCCCCAGGGCGATCAGCCGCAGGCCATCGAGGCGCTCTCCAAGGGCGTTGAGGATGGTATGCTCTGCCAGGTTCTTCTGGGCGTCACGGGTTCGGGCAA
>CAZACE010000259.1:0-3361 GCA_964483255.1 uncultured Oscillospiraceae bacterium | reverse complement strand
AGTACGCCGAGCATGTAGTCTTCCATATACACATGCACGATGATCTGCACATTGCCGCCCTTGGCAATGAACTCGATATCGCCCGGATAGAGGCTCTGCGGCTTTCTGGCCTGCGCAATGCGCACGCCGTTTTCGCCGGAGGACTGATGCCGCCTGAGCTTGAAGCGGCTGCCCATCGTCTGGGAGCTTCCGTTCATGTTCATGAGCAGCGTACCGCCGCTGTTGGATACGGTGAGCTGCGTGCCGCGCGCAATGGCACGATCCGTGTCCCCTCCAATGGAATAGCTGCCGTTTACCGTCACATCCACCGAGGTATTGGAAGCAATCGAAGACAGATAGACGCGCACCGTGCCGGACACCGTTGTCCCGCTGACCACGCCGCTATCTGCCAAAACCCACGGAACGGGCAAAAGCGCAAGCAGCACAAGCAGCAGCGCAGCAAGCCTTTTTGTCTGTACCATAGTCATGTCCCTCTTTCATCTGTCATTGGTATGCAATCGCATACATCACAAAAGCAATGGCATTGTACCATATCCGGGCGTGTTTTGTAAATCACGCAGAGGCTGTCAATGCCTGTCACACCTTACTTTTCCTGTATGCATTTCCAGACAGCGCACCTTGTCGCTCCGGCGCATTTCTGATATAATATACCGAGCATCACATATGGAGGTTTTCACATCTATGAAGAAACTGTCTGCAGCCCTGCTGCTTATGGCGCTTTCTCTCGCGCTCATCCTCCCCGGCCATGCCGAAATGACGCGATACAGCTCGGTCTTTATGGATACATTTGATACGGTGATCACGATGATCGGCTATGCCGACAGCCAGCAGACCTACGATATGTGGTCAAACGCCGTGCACCAGCAGTATATCTACATGCACAAGCTCTTCGATATCTATCACAGTTATGAGGACGAGGGCATCGTGAGCGTCTACACGCTCAACCAGAAGGCCGCCAAGGCGCCCATCAAGGTCGATCCGATTCTCTATGGCCTGCTCAAATTCGCAAAGAGCAATTACGAACTGTGTCAAGGCCAAACGAACGTGGCCATGGGCAGTGTGCTCTCCATCTGGCATGACTACCGCGATGCAGGCCTTGATGATCCGCTGCACGCCGAGCTTCCGCCGATGGACAAACTCGAAGCCGCCGTTCCCCATACGGATATCCATAACCTGATTCTCGATGATGAGAATCTGACGGTTTATTTCGCCGATCCGGATATGAAGCTGGATGTTGGTGCGGTCGCCAAGGGCTATGCCACCGAGGTTGTCTCCCAGATGCTGCTCTCAAGTGATCTGAATTCCTTCATCATCAGCGCGGGCGGCAATGTGCGTCTGGGCAATCCCCCTCTGGATGGCCGCAAGGGCTGGGGCGTGGGCATTCAGGATCCGGACGGCGCGGTCTTCGGTCTGTCCGATATCGTGGAGACGCTCTTCCTTTCTAACAGTTCCGTCGTCACCTCCGGCGACTATCAGCGCTTTTATACCGTGGACGGAAAGAACTATCACCACCTGATCGATCCGGACACGCTGATGCCGGCCGATCACTTCCGCTCCGTGTCCATCATCACCCGCGATTCCGGCTGGGCGGATATGCTCTCCACCGCGGCTTACCTGATGCCTTACGAGCAGTCCCGTGCATTCATCGAATCGCTGGACGGCGTGGAGGCCATGTGGATCTTCCCCGACGGCAGCAAAGAGATGACCGACGGCGCGGCGAAGATCGCCAAATCACGCGGCGCGACGAATAAGTAATTGAGGAAACGATGGGCTGCCGCCCAAACCCCTTCTTCACTTCGCACATATAAAAGAAATTGATCATCATAGCTTCACAGTTCTCCCCACAGGGAGAACTGTTTTTTCTGCAAAAGCAGCATCGGAGGGCCCTCTGCCCGAACGATACGGCTTAAAACAGGCGCGAAGTGGACTGAAGCCTGCCGCTGCCTGTGGCAGAAACAGGCAGGCGGAACGTCGGGAATCGCAAGGAGCGGCATACTGCCGCGACTATGCGAGTTTCCCGGATTGGCTGCGTGCCCTGCACGCAAAAAACGCAGCCCAGTTGCCTGGACTGCGCTGATCGCCAAAGTATCCCAAAGTGCCGCTGCCGTCGTTTTTCACCCACCGCTCGCGGTAGGTCGGTGCCCTGTGACGCGCTTCTGCCGTCCCCTGGCGTACAAAGTACGGGGGCATGACATCCACGAACCAACATCCGGGCTCCTGTTATGAAAATGTAGGAGAAAATACAGACGACTGGCGCACACCCCAGGACATCTGACCCAGCGGGTAACTCCGCTGGCTTCTGGGATTATTATATCAGTCTCCCCGCGCCGATGTCAACGGGTTTTCAGTCATTTTCGCCAGAGGAATCTTCAGCCATTTTAGGCGTATCGCTTGGTTTCGGTGTTGAAACTATAACATTTGTTTGCTGATTTGACACCTGCACGTTCATCGCCTCTTCAAAGAACGCTGCCGGCACATAGACCACATCGTCAGCAGTTGTGATTCTCGTATCCACGGGAATCAGCAGCCCGTCCTTCTGCCAGGAGATGTTCTTTGCCGTGTTGTCGCTGACCGTCCATGCGACGGTGATCCGGCTGTCATCCTTTTCCAGAATGACGGTTCGCTTTGTCTGCGACTCTTCCTCCGCCTGCTCGCTTTGCGCCTTCCAGCCGAGGCTTTCTGCCGTCTCTATGAGCGGCAGAAGCAGTTCGCCCTGCTCCGCGATTGCGCCGACGGCCGATTTCTCGCCGTCAATCGTAAGCGCTAACGGAGCGGGCAATTCGTCGCCGCCCAGCGTATCGCTCATATCCGCCTGCGGTGAGGCCTGTGTGTCGGGCTGGGCTGTGACCGGCTGCGCGGTCTGCTGCTGGGCAGCCATAGGCGTCGGCGTGGTCACGGGCTTCGTCGTCGCCGTGCATCCGGTCAGCGCCGCTGCGCCCGCAAGCAGGCCTGCCGCAAGCAGCGCTTTCTTCTTTTTATGCATAATACGTTCCTCCTTGAGATCGTCGCTTGATTCGATATCAAGGATATGCAGGGCAAAACAGGTTTATTCAGCGATGCAATAAAGAAAGGGACAGATTTCCCGTCCCTCGCCTTATGCATTTTTCTGCGCCTCAATGCGCTCGGCCAGATCCGTCAGATACAGCCAGCGTTCCTCGGCCTCGCCCAGTTCCTGCTCGGTCTTTTCCTTGAGCGCGGAAAGCTCGGTCAGCTTCACAAAGTCGCTCGCAAATTGATTGATCTGCTCGTCGATTTGGGCAAGCTTTTCATTCAGTGCTTCGATGCGCGCGTCGATCGGCTCGTAATCGCGCTGCTCCTTTAAGCTCATGCTCAGCTCACGCTGGCGCTCCGTTCGCGATAA
>CAZACE010000258.1:0-3375 GCA_964483255.1 uncultured Oscillospiraceae bacterium | reverse complement strand
TGAGGGATGAAATCCCTCAAGCAGGTCCGGGCGGAAGCCCGGCGTACCCCCTCCTGTCGCTTAGAAGAAACAAACCGGGGAGGCCAAGTTGCGCAGCAGCGCGACCACGCTCCAGCCAGCGATGGAACTCGTGCGGGAGTAGATATCCACAACGGCCTTCACGCCGTCGATTTCAGCAGTGATCTTGTGGTTGTCGCCCTGCCAGTACGGCACGGAATGCATGACCACGTGGGTGTTGTCCGGACCGGTGGTATTCAGGGAGGTGGCCACGGCGACATTCACGCGGCGCGGGAATGTGGCGATGGCCTGCTTGGCGTTGCCGGAAAAGACGGTCTTCTGGGTGGTGCGCAGCTCTTCCTCCCATACCGGAGTGGGGATGAAGCCGTTGCAGCCGGTGTGGGTTTCGATGCTGGCGGACTCCGTCAGCCCCTGAGCCTTGGCCATGAGGGTGATGGTCTGCAGGACGTCGAAACCGCCGACCGCGCCGGAGGCGAGATGGATCTTCGAGCCGCCGCGGATGGCGGCGGACTTCGCCTGCTCGTAGAAATCCAGATCGGCAAAGGCGCCGATGGAAACGAGCACGAGACTCACGCCGCTTTCAAGGATCTTCACGGCATTGGCGCGGACAAACTCGACGGAGGCAGTCTCAATAATGTAATCCGGCTTGAGCTCCAGCAGAGCGTCAATGTCTTCAAAGCAGGGGCATTTGGCCTTGACGGCGGTTACGCTTGCAGCGCCGACCGGGATGCCGGTTACGCCAACAAGGTTATAATCGCTCAGCAGACCCATTACATAAGCATCGGCGACGATGTTTCCCAGAAAACCGCAGCCGGCGATAGCGAAAGTCTTCTTGCTCATGGTATAAATTTCTCCCTTGAAATTGTAGTTGGAAGGAAATGCCTATCACTTCTATTATAGCATGATTCTAAAAATAAGGAAAGTATGAAAATATACAGAAAAAGCTGTGCATCCTGAAAGGAAAAATAGCTTTGCAAATGCAATCCGTGTGCTTTACCTTCGCGGCGAATCCTGCTATATTAAATGCAAATGCGGCAGAAGGAGGCATTTGGGAGACGATGCAGAAACTGGCGAAAGGGCTGGATCTCAGCCGGGAGGATATCAGCAGGGTTTTGGCGATCATGCTGCCTGCGCTGCTGGAACTGCTGCTCAGCCATTTGTTCACGATGGTGGATACCATCATGCTGGGCAGAAGCGAGGTGTCGGCTGTTGCGATTGCGGCTGTGGGCCTGACGAATAATCCGATGAACCTTGTGCGTTCGGTGCTCATCGCGCTCAACGTTGGCACGACGGCGGGCGTGGCCTGGGCCGTCGGCGCGGGCGATCACAAGAGCGCTTCTCAGATTGCGCGCAACGCGCTGATGCTCAATGCCATTGTGGGTCTGGCAGCTTCAACGCTGCTGTATACATTTGCCGGACCGATTGTGACGTTCATGGGTGCGGGTGCGGATACGTTTGACTATGCGAGGACCTATCTGCGGATTGTGGCGATGGGCAATCTGCCGCTTTCGATGACATTCGCGATTACGGCGGGCCTTCGCGGCGTGGGTCAGACGAAGCTGCCGATGAAATACAACCTGATGGCCAACATGCTCAACGTCGTGGGCAATTATCTGCTGATCTACGGAAAGTGCGGCCTGCCGAAGCTCGGCGTGGCCGGTGCGGCGCTTTCTACGGCGCTCTCGCAGTATATCGGGCTTGGACTCGCGCTGTTCACGGCGTTCCATGCGGATACGCCGGTGCGGATGCGCCTGGATGGGAACTGGCGTCTGCGCGTGAAGTGGCTGCGCAGGATTCTCAATGTCGGCATGACGAGCATGATGGAGCAGCTGATCATGCAGGCAGGCTTTATCATCTTTGCCCGGCAGGTCTCGGGTCTGGGCACGCTGATCTTTGCGGCGCATCAGATTGGCCTGAGCATCAACGGCCTGAGCTGGATGCCGGGACAGGCGTTCGGCGTTGCAGCGACGACGCTGACGGGCCAGAGCCTGGGCGCAGGGGAGAAGAAGAAGGCGACGGATTTCGTGCGCCTGATTCACAGGATGAGCATGTGCGCAGCGGCGCTGATTGCGGCGCTGTTTGTCGCCTTCGCGCCGGGAATTGCCTCGCTGTACACGACGGATCCCGAGGTCATCCGCCTTTCCAGCGGCGTTCTGCGCCTGATTGCGCTGGGCATGCCGGGCATCTGCACGCAGCTGCCCATTGCGGCGGGTCTTCGCGGCGCGCGGGATACGAAGTTCCCGCTGATGGCGTCCATGGCCGGTATCTGGATTTTCCGCGTGCTGCTTGCGCCGGTATTCATTTATACCCTGGGCTGGGGACTTACGGGCGCCTGGCTGACCATTGTGCTGGATCAGACGACGCGCGCAATCGTTGTCTATGCGCGCTTTAAGACGGGACGCTGGCTGAACGTGGGCGAAAAGATGGAAAAGCGTCAAAATTCCTGATAAAAACAAGAAAAAAGGGCTTGACAAAACCGTATAGCTGCGGTTAAAATACCCAATGCGTATGTTCGCCTGTTAGCCCCGGGCCCTCGTATGCGCGTTTGCAGAGCGTCTGACCAGCGCGATGCGTTTTATAGTGGATAAAGGATTCACCACGAGGAGGAAATTCACGTGAAAACGTTTATGGCAAATGCCCAGAACGTCGAGCGCAACTGGTATATCGTTGACGCCGACGGCATGACCCTTGGCCGACTGGCCAGCCAGGTTGCCGCGATCCTGCGCGGCAAGAACAAGCCCACCTTCACCCCGCATGTTGACTGTGGCGATCACGTCATCATCATCAACGCTGCGAAGGTTGTTCTCTCCGGCAAGAAGCTGGATCAGAAGGTGTACTACCATCATTCCGGTTTTGCGGGCGGCCTCAAGGAGACCAAGTACCGCAAGCTGATGGCTGAGAAGCCGGAGTTCGCTGTGAAGCACGCTGTTGTCGGCATGCTGCCGAAGGGCCCGCTGGGTCGTCAGATGGCGCGCAAGCTGCGTGTTTACGCCGGTTGTGAGCATGAGCATGAGGCCCAGAAGCCGACCGTGCTCGAGCTCGTGAAGTAATCAGGAAGGAGTGTTTGACACATGGCACAGGTTCAGTATCAGGCGGTTGGCCGCCGCAAGAAGGCCATTGCTCGTGTTCGCCTCATTCCGGGCGAGGGCAAGATCGTGATCAACGGTCGCGATATCGATAACTACTTCGGTCTGGAGACCCTGAAGATGACCGTCCGTCAGCCCCTCGTGCTGACCAACACCACCTCCTTCGACATTCTGGTGAATGTCTGCGGCGGCGGCGTGACCGGTCAGGCTGGCGCCATCCGTCACGGCATCTCCCGCGCCCTGTGCAAGGCTGATCCCGAGCTGCGCGGCG
>CAZACE010000257.1:0-3378 GCA_964483255.1 uncultured Oscillospiraceae bacterium | reverse complement strand
ACCATCGCGCGGCTTGACAATGTCTGCAACTATCTGGATCTGCCGATGCAGCATATTGCCCAGCATGTGCTCGATGACATGAACCGCACCGACACGAGCGAGCATATCCGCGAGGTCTGCGAAAAATTCAAGGCGCGCGGCATGATGCTGCGCACGACCATGATGGTCGGTTTCCCGGGTGAGACGGACGAGGACTTTGAAGAGCTGATGGACTTTGTCGAGAAGACGAAGTTTGACCGCATGGGCGCGTTCACCTTCTCCCCGGAGGAGGGCACCGTCGCTGCGGATATGGAAAACCAGATCGACGAGGAAGTCAAGCAGGCGCGCTATGATGCGCTGATGACCCTGCAGCATCAGATTTCGCTGGATCAGAACAAGGCGCGCGTGGGCACGACCTGCCGCGTGCTGGTCGAGCGCAAGCGCGGCAATCGCTACGTCGGCCGCAGCGAATTCGAAGCACCGGAGACCGACGGCAACATCTATTTCGGCTCAAAAGAGCCGTGCGAAATCGGCGCATTTGTAAACGTGCGCATTACCGGCGCGAAAGCATATGATTTGATGGGAGAGCGCGTATGAAGAAGATCGTTTCGGGCATTATGGAACTGAACCTGCCCAACAAGCTGACCCTGCTGCGCATGGCGCTTGTGCCGGTGTATCTGGTGCTCCTGGCGTATGGGTTCAACTGGGCTGCGCTGATCGTGTTTGCCGTTGCGTCCATCACCGACGCGCTGGACGGCAAAATCGCCCGCAAGTACAATCTGATCACCAACTTCGGCAAATTCATGGATCCGATCGCCGATAAGCTGCTCACGCATACGGCGTTCATCATGCTCTGCGGCCTGGGCCGGCTGAGTGTTGTGGCGTGCATCATCTTCATTGCGCGCGAGTTTGTGGTTTCCGGCCTGCGCCTTGTGGCGGTGGAGCAGGGCCATGTGATTGCCGCCGGCATGAGCGGCAAGATCAAGACCGTGCTGCAGATGGCGCTGGTGCTGCTGCTGACCGTGATGAGCGGCAATTTGCTCACGGATATCGTGATGCTGGCCGCCGCGGCGATGACGCTGTATTCGATGGTTGAGTATGTGTGGCAGAATCGTGCGGTGCTTGGTGGCGCCAAGTAAGAAAGACTAAGATATTGCCTGCGGCGCAGGATGCGCTGCGCTGGGCCCAGAGGGACTGGGGGGATTTGGATTTCCCCCCAAGCCCCTCTGGACTCCCCTTCCCCCTTGAAACCACCAGGGGCCTCACGGCCCTGGACCCGGGGATGTATGAGCGGATTGGCGATTCTATCATTTTTTGTTGGCAAGCGTAGCTTGCTCATATGCAGCTGGTTTAAGCCGGCGCGAAGCGAAGAAGGGTCAAGGGATGAAATCCCTTGCAGGGGTTCGGGGACAGCGTCCCCGAAAAAGGAGGTGCGCGTATGATCGCGGAAATCGTTGCCATTGGCACGGAGCTGCTGATGGGTCAGATCGTCAATACCGATGCGCAGTACCTCTCGCGCAGGCTGCAAAGCCTGGGCATCTCGGTGTATTATCATCAGGCTGTGGGCGATAACCCGCAGCGCATGCAGGATACGCTGGCGCTCGCGCTTTCAAGAAGCGATATCGTGATCACTACCGGCGGCCTCGGCCCGACGCAGGATGATATCTCGAAGGAGATGGCGGCGAAGCTGCTGGGTCTTGAGATGCAGTTCGACGAGGAGAGCTGGCAGGCGATCAGGGGATACTTTGACAGGCTCGGAAGGGTCTGCCCCGAGAATAACAGGCGGCAGGCGATGTTTGCCGAAGGCGCAAGGATTCTGCCCAACACCTGCGGCACGGCGCCGGGCTGCATGATCGAGAAGGATGGCAAGATCGTCATACAGCTGCCGGGTCCGCCCGGTGAAATGGCGGATATGTTCGAAAAGCAGGTCTATCATACGCTGGCCGAAAAAACAGGCGGTTGTATCGCCTCGCGCTATATCCGCATCTATGGCCTGGGAGAATCACAGGTCGCGCAGATGTGCGCAAAATGGATCGAATCGGAGAGCGAAGTGACCGTCGCGCCGTATTGCTCGCTGGGCGAATGCCAGCTGCGCGTGACCGCGCGCGGGGAAAGCGAGAACGCGGCGCTTGAGAAGGTCTGTCCCGTCGTGCGGCAGCTGAGCGAGGTGCTCGGCGAGAGCGTCTATGCGGTGCTTGACACGAGCGAAGGCTCCATGGAGGAGGCTGCAGGCCGCGAACTGACAGCCAGAGGCCTCACGGTCGCGACGGCGGAGAGCTGCACAGGCGGCCTGGTCGCGGCAAGACTGGTCAATTATCCGGGCATTTCCTCGGCGCTGGGCGAGGCGCACGTGACCTATGCCAACGAGGCAAAGATCAAATACTGCGGCGTGAAGCGTGAGACGCTGGAGAATTATGGCGCAGTGAGCGAGCAGACGGCGCGCGAGATGGCCGAGGGTCTGAGGGAGAGAAGCGGCGCGGATATCTCTGCTGCCACCACAGGCATCGCAGGCCCGGGCGGCGGCACGAAGGAAAAGCCTGTGGGGCTTGTCTACGTGGCGGTGGCCGATCATAAGGGCACGCGCGTGGAGAAGCTGCAGCTGAGCGGCAGCCGTGAGAGAATTCGCAATCTTTCCGCGCTGCGCGCCCTGGATATGATCCGACGGGCGGCATTGGGATATTCAAAGTGAATTCAGGATTACACAGATATAAAGGAGATACAACATGGCAGCGAAGAAGACCACCAAGGCGGCCCCGGCCGTAGAAACGGAAAACAGCGAGAAGAAGCGCGCGCTTGAAATGGCGCTGGCTGGCATTGAAAAGCAGTTTGGCAAGGGATCCATCATCCGCATGGGCGATCGTCCTGTTCAGAATATCGAGGTGATCCCCACCGGCTGTCTGGATCTGGATATGGCGCTGGGCGTGGGCGGCCTGCCGCGCGGCCGTGTGATCGAGATCTATGGACCGGAATCCTCCGGTAAGACGACCGTTGCGCTGCATGTTGTCGCCGAGGCGCAGAAGGCCGGCGGCGTCGCCGCGTTCATCGATGCGGAGCATGCGCTCGATCCGATCTATGCCAAGAAGCTGGGCGTGAACATCGACGAGCTCTACGTCTCTCAGCCGGATACCGGCGAGCAGGCGCTGGAAATCTGTGAGGTGCTTGTGCGCTCGGGCGCGATCGATATCGTGGTCATCGACTCCGTTGCGGCGCTGACGCCGAAGGCCGAAATCGACGGCGAGATGGGCGATGCGTTCGTGGGCCTGCAGGCCCGCCTGATGAGCCAGGCGCTGCGCAAGCTGACGGGTATCGTCAATAAGACCAACTGCGTGTGCATCTTCATCAACCAGCTGCGCGAGAAGGTCGGCGTGATGTACGGCAACCCCGAGGTCACCACCGGCG
>CAZACE010000256.1:0-3383 GCA_964483255.1 uncultured Oscillospiraceae bacterium | reverse complement strand
AAAGGGCACGCCTGAAGAGATTCAGAACAACCCGGTCGTCATCGAGGCGTATCTGGGCAAGCAGAAGGAGGGCTAAGCGATGAGCATGCTGAAAGTTGAGGATCTGCACGTTTACTACGGCAGCATCCATGCCATCAAGGGCGTCTCCTTCGAGGTCAACGAGGGCGAAATCGTGACCCTCATCGGCGCGAACGGCGCCGGCAAGTCTACCACGCTCAATACCGTCGCCGGTCTGATGAAGCCGCGCCACGGCCGCATCGCCTTCGAGGGCAAGGAAATCGCGGGCATTCCGGCCAGCAAGATCGTGCCGCACGGCATGGCGCTCTGTCCGGAAGGCCGCCGCGTCTTCCAGCAGATGACCGTCCGCGAAAACCTCGAGATGGGCGGCTACACCCGTCCGGCCGGCGAGATTTCCGCGTCTCTGGACGATGTTTTCACCCGCTTCCCGCGCCTCAAGGAGCGCCACAAGCAGATCGCCGGCACGCTTTCCGGCGGCGAGCAGCAGATGCTGGCCATGGGCCGCGCGCTCATGAGCAAGCCGAAGCTGCTGATGCTCGACGAGCCGTCCATGGGTCTTGCTCCGATTCTGGTTGAGCAGATCTTTGATATCATCTGCGAGCTCAACCGCGCCGGCACCACCATCCTGCTGGTCGAGCAGAACGCGCAGATGGCGCTCTCCATCGCCAACCGCGCCTACGTTCTGGAAACGGGCAACATCGTCAAGGAAGGCGACGCCCACCTGCTCATGAACGACGACGACGTCCGCAAGGCTTACCTGGGCTAAGGACGAGGAGACGTTGGGAACGTTAGGGCTGCCGCCCTAAAACCCGCCTGAGGGATGGAATCCCTCAGACTCCCTTCTTGGCTTCGCACCGGCTATAAGACATAAATGACCATCTTCCACAGGAAGATGGTCGTTTCGCTTTTGGGCTATTTTTCCGAGAGGGTGGCTTCGGGATCCTGATGTTGGCCGTCACGGAGCATTTCGAGATGAAGGTGCGTTTCAAGCTCGGCTTCGCAGGGGATGCTTTCCAGCAGCGTGCCGATGGTTTGCCCGCGCGTGACGCGTGTGCCCGGCTGGACGACAGCGCTTTCAAGCCCGGCATAGCGTGTTTCACAATTGCTATCATGGGTGAGGGTGATCTTCCAGCCCCAGAGCGGGTCACGGCTGACGCTGGTGACTGTACCCTCCATGCAGGCTTTGACGGCGTTGCCGGGGTTTCCGGCGATATCCAGGGCCGCGTGGGTTTGCCACACGCCCAAGTATTCCCAATAGACGCTGTTTTGCGCGTCATAAGGGCGCAGCACATCGCCTTCCAGCGGCCACGTGCTGCTTTGCATGAGCATGGCCGGACGAATGGTCAGCGGAGCAAGCGTCGGCAGCGGCGTCACGCTGGGCACGGCGCTCGGCACTGCTGTCTCCTGAACTTCCGGCGCATTGGCGGCAGCCTGCACGCCTGCCGCCTGTTCTTCCCGCAGGGACTGCGTGTATATGGCGCAGCCCACAACCATCGCCAGCACGCAGCCCATCGTCACCAGATACGCGTTTTCGATCATCCATGTCCGCATCCATCCGCTTCTTTTTCCCATCTGTCCGCCTCCCCTTTCAAACAGTCTGCCCCATATGATTTGAAATCATTCCCAAAAAATGAAAAACCTTCCCTTTCGGGAAGGCAGAATTTATTCCTTGATCTGCATCGTCTGTCCATCAGAGAAAAGCGTCATCGCACCATGCTCCGTAGCCATATAAACCTGTGCGCCTGCGCGCGTCAGGCGAACCTTCACGCTATTGGCCGGATCATTGCCAGTCATCAGCGCGATCTTCGGCGATACGGCGCTGACCAGCTCTGCGCAGGTTGCATCCTCGCTGCCGCCGCGCGCACAGATGAGCGCATCTGCCCTGAGGTTCATCCTTGAGGAGATGATCTCCTGCTCGCCCGCCGCTGCAATCGGACCCATAATCAGCACGGACGTGCTACCGTAATCCACGCGGATGGACAGGCCGTCGTTGCGCTCGTCGGTATGCGCCGTGCTCGCCGGGCCGACGATGGTTACCTGCGCGCGGCCGAGCATGAACGAAAGCCCCTGTTTGGGCGTGAGCATCTGAATTTTGCTGCTCCTGTTTGCCTGCTCAACCAGGCGATTATACGCTGCGCCCTTCGTCTGCGAATCCTGGAAAATCAGATACTGCGGCGGCATCAGCGTGATTGTCAGCGGCAGACCGCCGATCTGCGTCTGTTCGCTGCTCATCGCCACGGCCGCGTTAAGGTGCTTCACGCCGCTCAGAAGCAGCTGCGCGCACACGCCTGCACCCATGCCGCTTCCGCCGCCAAGGAGCATCGTATAGCCATCCGCACACACAAGCACAGCCTCTCCGTCGCCCGCGCGCAGCGTCTTGACCGTAAGACCCGTCTGGCTCACGCCGAAGCCGAGCTTGGACACATTCTGCGCAATCGCGCCGATATCTGGCAGTTCAATGTCTCCAATGCTTTCCGGCAGTTTGACGCCGCTAAGGTCCGGCAGCTCGATCTGCGAAATATCGATGCTTTCAAGCCCCTTCATTCCCTCCAGCGAGATGCTCGGCGCGCCGGTCGTCGGGTCATTCTTCACAATTCCGAGAACGCATGCGCCCACAAACAATATCGCCGCAACGCCCAGCAGCAATATGATCTTCATCAAGCAGCCGCCCATGCAGCCTCGCCTGCGCTTTCTGACGTGCGATCTTGTCTCGCGCGCCATGCTTTACAGCGCCTCCATGATGCCGGCGAGCGCCCTGGCGTCTTCCTCGGTTGTCGCCCAGCTGGTCACAAAGCGAATCGCCACGCTGCTTTCGTCCACGTCGCCCCAGTGCTCAAATTCGATCTTCTCTGCGAGCATCTTCTCCTGCTCGCGGGTGACCACCGGAAAGATCTGATTGGTCGTGGTCGTGATGAACTGCCTGACGCCGCCGCGCTCCATGCCCGCGCGAATAATATCCGCCATGGCGTTTGCGTGGCGCGCCCACTGGAAGTAGCCGTCATTCTCCAGCGCCGCCAGGAACATCACGCCGCAGAGCCTGCCCTTGGCGATCATGCCGCCGCGATTCTTGATCATGAAGCGGAAGTCCTTATGAAGCGCCTTGTTCACGATCACCAGCGCCTCGCCGAACAGCAGGCCGTTCTTCGTGCCGCCGATGTAGAAGGCGTCGCACAGCGCGGCCATGTCCTTGAGGGTCGCGGTCGCCTCGCTTGCCATGAGCGCGCTGCCCAGGCGGGCGCCGTCGGCGAAGAGAATCAGATCGTTGCGGTCGCAGACCTCGCGCAGCGCCCTCAGCTCCTCAAGGCTATATACCGTGCCGATCTCCGTCGGCTGGGAGATATACACCACGCGCGGATGCACCATAT
>CAZACE010000255.1:0-3384 GCA_964483255.1 uncultured Oscillospiraceae bacterium | reverse complement strand
AACATTGTCTTCAATGCCATGCAGGTGAACGGCGAATTCACCAAGAGCCTGCTGGGCGCGAAGCTCAAGGACAGCAAGAAGATCCGCGAGCATGCCAATAACATGATCAAGGAGCTGGATATCCGCTGCTTTGGCGCTGTCCAGCATTCCGGCACGCTGTCCGGCGGCAACCAGCAGAAGGTCTGCATCGCCCGCGCGCTGACCATGGGCCCGAAGCTGATCTTCGTTTCCGAGCCGACGCGCGGTATCGACATCGGCGCGAAGAAGCTGGTGCTTGAGACGCTCGTCAAGCTCAACCGCGAGCAGGGCATGACCGTCGTCATGGTCTCCTCCGAGCTGATGGAGCTGCGCTCCATCTGTGACCGCATCGCCATCGTTGCCGAGGGCGAGCTGGTCGATATCCTTCCGGTGAACAGCTCCGATGCGGACTTCGGTCTGGCGATGTCGGGCATCAAGCCGGGCACCCAGAACGGAAAGGAGGCGTAAAGCATGAAAGTGAATGTGAGCAGGAAGCAGATCATCGCCTGCGTGCTGATCGTCCTCCTGGCTGCCGTTGTCGGCGGCGTGGGTCTGTATGGCCTCTCCAGCCGCACGTCCGACGCCGGCGTGAAGCTGGTGCAGGATATGCAGCTGCAGGCTATCCTCAATACCGCCGGTACCGGCGCTGTGGACGCCTATGTGGCGGCGGAGAAGGCCGCTGTGACCAAGCAGGTTCGCGCCGAGGGCGGCGGCATGAAGGCCGTGCGCGAGGCGACTGCGAAGGTTGAGGTAGAGGCGCGCGCCAGGGCCGAGGAGCTCGGCATCGGCGCTGTGGATCTCTCTTCCATCGATACCACGAAGCTTGCCGCAGCGCTCAATACCATGGTGGATGCACAGACCGTGTATTACGCCGAGGAAGAGCGGGCGCAGGCGGAATATATCGAGCATTACGAGGCGACCGCCGAGGTGGATACCTCTGCGATGACCGACGACTCCGGCGCTGAGGCGTCCATGGAGCAGACGGTCGATATGTCCGGCTTTGTGGCGACCGAGGAAATGATCCGCCTGCAGGGCGAGGTCGATGAGACCTATCTGGCGCTGTGCGAGGAGATCAAGGCGGTCTTCCCGGCGCTGACGGACGATATTCTCCAGTCCCTCAAGCCGTCCATCACCTCCGTGATGGCTGTGCAGAAGGATACCTTCGAGAAGCAGTACGACCGTGCGATGACCGCGAGCGGCGCCGATACCGGCATGTACGGCTGGATGCTGCGTCAGGCGCGCACGCTGGCGCTCTCTGCGATCGGCTTTGTCGTGCTTGCGCTGGCTGTGTTCTTCTATACGCCGCTGGTCAAGAAGATGGGCGTTCCGCGCCTGATCATCGGCATGTTCTTCGTGCTGCTGTGCCTGCTGGCGCTGATTCTGGGCCTGTCCCTGCCGACGCAGCTGGGCAATACGCTCGTGCGTCTTGGCATGAACGGCGTGCTGGTTCTGTCCATGCTGCCGGGCATCCAGTGCGGCATCAGCCTGAATCTGGGCATGCCCATCGGCATCATCGGCGGCCTGTTCGGCGGCCTGCTGTGCATTGAGCTGGGCTTCTCCGGCATCTTCGGCTTCATCTTCGCCTGCCTGGTCGGCATTGCGATCTCCGGCGTGACCGGCGTGCTCTATGGCATGCTGCTCAACCGCCTCAAGGGCGACGAGATGGGCGTTACGACCTATGTCGGCTTCTCCATCGTGTCTCTCATGTGTATCGGCTGGCTGCTGATGCCCTTCAAGAGCCCGATCATGAAGTGGCCGCTGGGCCCGGGCCTGCGTACCACCATCGGCCTGCAGGACGCCTACAAGCACGTGCTCAACAACTTCCTCTCCTTTGAGATCTTCGGCATGGTCATCCCGACCGGCCTGCTGCTGTTCTTTGCGCTGTGCTGCTTCCTGATGTGGCTGTTCCTGCGCTCCAAGACCGGCATCGCCATGTCCGCGGCGGGCGCGAATCCGCGCTTTGCGGCGGCGACGGGCATCAACGTCGACAGAATGCGCATCATCGGTACCATGCTCTCCACGATGCTGGCTGCCGTGGGTATCATCGTCTATGGCCAGAGCTACGGCTTCATGCAGCTGTATCAGGCGCCGCGCCAGATGGGCTTCCTGGCCGCTTCCGCGATCCTGCTGGGCGGCGCGAGCACGTCCCGCGCGAAGATCAGCCATGTCATCATCGGTACGTTCCTGTTCCAGGGCGTTCTGACGCTGGGCATGCCGGTTGCCAATGCGCTGATTCCGGGCTCCACGATTTCCGAGACCCTGCGAATCCTGATCTCCAACGGCATCATTCTCTATGCGCTCACGAAGTCGGGAGGTGCAACCCGTGGCTAAGAAGAACTGGGGCGAAATCGTCCGCAATAATATCGTTACGATCATGTTCGTCGTGCTGTGCGCGATCTGCATGGTGTTCTCCGGCTATACGCCCGGCTATGTTCTGTATGAGCTGTTCGGCCGCCTCTCCCGCAACATGTTCATCGTTCTGGCGCTGATCATCCCGATCGTCGCCGGCATGGGCATCAACTTCGCCATCACCATCGGCGCGATGGCGGCGCAGATTGCCTGCATCCTGGTGCTCGAGTGGGGCATTGAGGGCATTGGCGGCTTTGCGCTGGCCGCTGCGCTGACCGTTCCGATGGCTGCGCTGTTCGGCTTCGGCATCGGCAAGATTCTCAACAAGATGAAGGGTCAGGAGATGATCGGCGGCATGATCCTTGGCTACTTTGCCAACGGTCTGTATCAGCTGCTGTGCCTGTTTATCTTTGACAACATCATTCCGATCAACAACCCGAACCTGACCATCAAGGGCTCCTCCGGTATTGCCAATACCATGGATCTGGTCAAGGGCGGTCTGGCGAACTCCTTGGAGAATCTCTGGAAGCTGTCTGCGTCTCAGGCTGCGCTGGTATTTGCTGTGATCATCGCTGCGGCGCTGATCTTCAGCCATCTGCGCAGCCACCGAAAGAACACCAAGGCGCTGCTGGTGAAACTGGCTGCTCTGGCTGCTGCGGCCATCGTGATGCAGCTGCCGTTCATGGTGAGCCTGTTCTCTATGGTGAAGATTCCGATGGCGACATTCGGCATCGTCGCGCTGCTGTGCGTGTTCAACCTGGCGATCATGCGCACGCGTCTTGGCCAGCAGTTCCGCGCGGTCGGTCAGAACCGTACCGTCGCCAACGCTGCGGGCATCAACGTGGACAAGGTCCGCATCATTGCGATCACCATTTCCACCGTGCTTGCCGGCTGGGGTCAGCTGATCTTCGTGCAGAACCTGGGCGCGTTCCAGACCTACGGCGCGCATGAGCAGGTCGGTCTGTATGCGGGCGCTGCGATTCTGGTTGGCGGCGCGTCCGTCACCCGCGCGACGAA
>CAZACE010000254.1:0-3385 GCA_964483255.1 uncultured Oscillospiraceae bacterium | reverse complement strand
CATGCGGCAGCGGGCCGTTGACGCGAACGCCGTCCATTTTGGAAAGCCGTTCCCACAGGTGCGCCTTGATGCTGCGCATCTGCTCAATATCTTCCCGGCGCGCCGCTATCTCCTCCACGGCCTTTCCAAGACCGAGAATCGCCGGCGCATTGTAGGTGCCCGAGCGCAGGTTGCGCTCCTGTCCGCCGCCCGTCGTCTGCGGCACAAGGCGCACGCCCTTGCGCACAACCAGCGCGCCCACGCCCTTGGGGCCGTGGATTTTATGACCGCTGAGCGCATACATATCCACGCCCATTTTGCCCATGTGCATCGGCAGGCGCATGAAGCCCTGCACGCCGTCCACATGCACGCATGCCTTCGGATTGCGCTCCTTCACCATGCGCGAAAGAGCCTCGATCGGCTGAATCGCGCCGGTCTCGTTGCTCACCTGCATACAGCTGAGCAGCGCGGTGTTTTCATCCATGAGCGCCTTCGCCGCATCGAGATCGACGATACCGCGACTGTCGATGGGCATTTCACGGATCTCAACGCCCAGCTTCTCGGCGCGGCGGATCGTATCGGACACCGCCGGATGCTCGATGGCGCTGACAAGGAAATTCGCCTTGCCATGCAGCGTCTGCGCGAAGCCAAGAATCGCCAGATTGTCGCTCTCCGTGCCGCCGGATGTGAAGATGACCTCATCCTCCTGCGCACCGAGCTGACGGGCGATCACCTGGCGGCAGCGGCGCATCTGCCTGTCCACATCCACGGCAGGCTTATAGGCCGCAGACGGATTGAACCAGGTGCTGCGCATGCTCTCGCTCATCGTTTCGATCACGCAGTCAAACGGGCGCGTCGTCGCACTGTTATCCAGGTAAATCATAACCGTATTACCTCACAAACAAAATCTCCAGCATGGCCAGGCCGCACTGGAGACACTTGGAAAAATCAGCCCTGATACACACCCGCCGGCAGATAATGGCGGATCATCTCCACCATTTCCTCGCTCGGCTCGATGATAATCATGTTCTTCTTGTTGTCCTTCACGTAGTAGAAATAGAACAGATTGCCATCGCGGTTGAGGAACCAGTTGCGCTTGGTCACATCCTTCATCGCCAGGAATTTGCGGAAGCTGTCGTGCGCAACATGACCGCAGGCAGAAACGTTGGCCACGTTCATGCTGCCCAGTTCCTTGCGCTTGACGCTGCGCAGAACCTTGGCAAAATCAAGCGTGCCATTGGTGAAGCTGTATTCAAACTCCACCTTGCAATTATCCTTGTAAAGGAACAGCAGCACCGCAGCGCCGATGGTCAGCACGGCGAGGATAATGCTGCCGATATTGAAGGAGAACATCAGCATCTGCAGCATCAGCATGCCATACAGACCGAAGACCACGATAAACACCCAGCAGAGCACATAGAGAATACTGCCCAGCAGATTATTGTGCGCGATGACGACCTCTTCCTTAAAATGATCCATAAAAATACTCCTTTTGATCAAGTTCATTCATTATAACACCAAACACGTCCCAAGGACAAGACCCCAACAGATTTCACCTTATTCTTTTCATGCGGTTCTTTTCATTCGGTCAAAGCCCCATCAGAAAGATTATCCCTGCAAAAAGGACTTTTACGCATCGGGCGCGAATGATATAATGTTACACTATTCTTCGGAGGTTGTAAAACAGCATGAAATGTCCCAAGTGCGGCGCATGGAACACCGCGTATCTGCCCAAATGCAGAGCCTGCGGCACGCCGCTTGAAAGCAATACACAAAAGCAGCTCTCCTGGGAAGAGGCGATGCACAAGAAAAAGCCCTCCCTGACGGTCATGCAGTTTGACGAGGAGGATACAAGCCCCGCGCTGCCCAAGCAGGCGATGGACGAGGCATTCGATCCGGAGGATCTGGATCGTGCGCAGCTCACCGATGAGCTTGAGGAGCTGAAGATTCGCCGCGAGGAAGGCGCCAAGAAGCTCTCTCAGATGAAGGATCAGGCCGAGCGCGTACGCAATTCGCTTCGGGAGGCACAGGTTGTTCGTCCCGTACCGGAGGCTTCGGACAATGCCGCCTACGACGGCGACAGCATTGTCATCCGCCGCAGGCAGCAGTTTCGTCAGGCGCAGTACACCGCTGAGCTCTATGATGACGAGACGAACGAAGAAAGCGGCTCCCCCGCTTATTCGCAGGAGAATGAAGACGAGGGCGCTTACGGCTATTTCAGCGATGGCGCCGACAGGCCGCTGACCTACGTCGACGACAACAGCGCGCCGATCTATTACGATGGATACACCCCCGACAGCGGCGACCGCGGCGCGCTGATGGACGAGGAATACATGCCCCGCCGCATTCAGACGCGCGCCGCGCGCGAGGACGCCTACGAGACATTCAACGCCGACCGGCGCAAAAAGAATCGCACCGCCAAGATTGTGCTGCGTATTGTGATCGCGATCGTCTGCTGCGCGTTAGTCGGCGTGGGCGGCGTACTGGCTGCACGCCACTTCGTGCTCTCTCAGGGCATGCAGGTGCGCGAGGACAACGAGACCACCGTCGTCGTCGAGCCCACGCTGGTGGACGACATGCCGGCACACCGCATCACCATCTTCGGCAAGGAAAATGCCACGGTATACCTGCGCGAGATGCAGTCCTCCTACGTGATTGCCGACGGCAAGGTCGAGGTCACCGTGCCGGACTACATGTGGTATGACACGGAATCCTCCACCTACGCCACACCCGTGGAGACGGACACGATGGACGTATCCATCACCCCGTTCATCCGCTATTCTCAGGAGGGCGACCAATATCAGCTCGATCCCATCGAATTCACCGTCGATGTGCCGCTCTCTCCGATCTATCTGCTCAATCCTTCGACGATCCGCGCCGAGGTCGGCGTGTCGATTTTTGAGGTGCGCATCAACGTTCAGCCCGGCTCCACCGTCATCATTGACGGCACGAATGTCTCCACACTCATCCGCGAAACCGGCAACGTCTCCAAAAACGTGCAGGTACTCCCCGTGGGCGACAACACGATTTCCATCTCCGTCAAGAGCAAGTACTGCCGTGAAAACAAGATGGAAGTGACGCTGCACCGCGCGGCGCAGGAGATTCCGCTGGAGCTGGACGCGACGGTTCTGGTCGAATGGAACTACGAGCCCATCACCAACGAAAAATATACCGCAGCCACGCCGGAAGAACAGGCCAAGATGCAGCGTCCCTCTATCGGCGGCACAACGCTGCCGGGCGCAAGCATCACCGTCGATTTCCCGCATGAGAACCTCAAGGTTGATCCTGCAACCGGCGATTTCAGCTTCACGCCGCTGTTTTCCAAACTGGGCAACAACGACGTCGTGATCTGCGCCTCTTACGAAGGCAAGGCCGATTCCGTGATCACGCATACCGTCTATTACAT
>CAZACE010000253.1:0-3395 GCA_964483255.1 uncultured Oscillospiraceae bacterium | reverse complement strand
GCGCTGGCGAAAACCTACGGCCTCAATGACCGTGCGGACGAGATTGCGCAGATTCAGACGGCGCTGGAGGAACTTGGTTTTTACTATACGGATATCACCGGAAAATACGGCACGCGCACGCAGGCGGCGGTCAAGAAGTTTCAAAAGCGTTATGGCCTTGCGCAGACGGGCGCGGCGGATGAGGAGACAATTGCGCTGCTCTATGAAAAGGCGGGCATGCAGGCGCCGACGGCGGGCGCAGTAAGCGACGGCGCTTATGGCAGCGAAACCCTGCGCGAAGGCGCAAAGAGCGACGCTGTGCGGATCCTTCAGGAAAACCTGACCCTGCTTGAGTATTATGCGGGTTCTGTAACCGGCAGCTACGGGCGGCTGACGAAGGAAGCCGTGCGCAAATTCCAACGGGATAACGGCCTCTCGGCGGACGGCGTGGCAGGACCGAGAACGTTCAAAAAGCTTGCACAGCTGCTCACGGGCGATCAGGCGCAGGAGACGCCCGCGGTGAGCCTGCCGAACGTGAGCGCAGACAGCAGCACGGGGAATAACAAGGTTTCGCTGGACGACGTCGCCCTGCTCAATACCGAGTGGACGCTGCGCAGGACGAGCCGTTCTGGTTATGTCGCTCGTTTGCAGAAGGCGCTTTCGGCGCTTGGCTATGATCCGGGCAGCGCAGACGGAAAATTCGGCGAAAAGACGGAAAATGCCGTGAAGCTTTACCAGAGCGTACGCGGGCTTACATCCGACGGCGTGGCCGGGCGGGCGACGCTCAGGCAGATCAATGCGGATATCCAAAACGGCGTGACCCTGGAAAATGCTGGCGTGGACTGACGAGTATTTACAAGAGAGGATCACGGATGTATGATGAAGGACAGAGTACGAGGGGAGTATTGACGATGAACGAGAAGGAATGGTTTGAATCCATCTATGAGCAGCATGCAGATATGCTCTTTCGTCTTGGCCGCCATCTGCTGGGCGGACAGGATGACAGCGTGCTGTATGATCTGATGCAGGATACGTTTCTGGATGCATGGAGCAAGCGTGCGCAGCTGGCGGCGCATCCCAACATCGGCGGTTGGTTGACGCTTTCGCTCAAGAACCGGGCGATGGGCATGCAGCAGAAGGCAAAGCGGCGCGGCCTT
This sequence comes from uncultured Oscillospiraceae bacterium, assembly GCA_964483255.1. Classification (GTDB taxonomy): domain Bacteria; phylum Bacillota; class Clostridia; order Christensenellales; family Aristaeellaceae; genus Ventricola. The sequence continues at coordinate 2,259 of CAZACE010000253.1, read as the reverse complement.
CGAAATGCATGGTCGCTGGATGACGAGGAGAGTTCGCCAGTGGCTGACGGCTCGCTGACGCCGGAGCAGGAGGCGCTGCTTGAGGATCGCGTGGCGGCGCTGCGCGAGCTGCTGGGCGAGGAAAATGCAGCGCTGTTTCTTTCCTATGCCGTGGAGGGATACACCGCCCGCGAACTGGGCGAACGCTACGGCCTGAGCGAGGACTGCGTATGGATGCGCATTTCCCGGATGAAGCGCAAGCTGGTCGCGCATCCGGAAATCTTCTATGCGATGCTTCTGATCACCATTGGATTCTGCTGAGAAAGGAGCGCGAAGAGGATGGATAACCGGATGAAGGAAAGAATGAAAAACGGGACCCTGACGCACAAGGATGTGCGCGCGCTGATTGACTGGCAGCTGACCCTCACAGAAGAAAAGATTGACAGTCCGCTGCTGGCAGAATGTCTCATGGTGCTCTATCCTGAGGATCATGTGCTGGGCCGTGAGGAAAAGGCACAACTCTGGTCGCGTATCAGGGAGGCTGCATTTGGCACTTCGCGCACGAGCAGGCGCACAGTGCAGATGCACCGCCGCCGCCACTCCACCAAAATGCTGTTGATTGCGCTGATGATCACACTGCTGCTGGCGGGCGCGGCGATTGCTGCGACGCTGGGCCTGTTCGGCTATTTCACCAATGATCCGATGATCGAAACGAGTCATCAGCGTCTGGAGCATCTGGACGAGGTGGCTGTGAACGTCGGACAGACGCAGCAGGTGACCACGCCCGCGTTTGATCTTTCGCAAATCAATCTGACAACGGACTACGGAAAGATTCTCTCGCAGCAGTTTGCGCGCAGCTTTGAGCTGACCGTTGATCAGGTGTATTGCGACGGCAATAAACTGTACTATTCCTACCGCATCAGCGAGCCGAAGCGTACGTTTGAGCTTTTTGAGGGTGTGCCAACAGGCTTTGAGAGCTGGGATTGGGAAGAACCGGGCAAGAAGGTTGCCGATACCTTCTGGATACCGGGCGCAACCGAGGAGGAAATGCTTGAGGCGAAGGCATGGTTTGAAACGCATGAGCGCGCCTTTGCGATCGAGACCCTCTTTGGCATCGGCGACGACGCATGGCTGGACGACGGCAGCGAGCGCGGACTGCCGCTCAACATCTACGACAGCGGCATGGAAGAACCGGATCCGCATCATGAAATCGGCTTCCAGCAGGTTGATCTGCCCGAGGATTATGTCCCGGGCGATACGATCAGCTTCTTCCTGCATGTGAACTATTATACCAGCGTCGTCTGTCAGGATGAAAACGGCATGTACCGCACGACGGTTCGCAATCCCGAAAACCGCGGCTTCATGCCCGTTCGCTTCACGGCGCAAGTAACAGGTAAGCCGGAAGAATTTGAAACAACCGTTGAATTTGATGAGTATACCGTTCATGTGAAGCTGGCAGTTTCCGATGTGGACATCTCCGGCATGGCGTACATTGATGCGCCGCAGGCGTGGTTTGACGCTTTTGATGCGGACGATTGGGATGGCGCAGACAGCATATGCAATTATGAGCTCATCGCTGACGGCCAGAGAATGCGCAATCTATTTGGCGGATGGGGATACAGCAAATGGACAAATCAATGGCAGGTATATCTTCGCTACGACCTTCCGGCGAGCATGAATAGCCTGACGCTGATTCCGGATCGAACGATCTCCGGCTGGCGGGAAGACGAAAGCATCGTGATCAAATGAATATCTGCCGCACACGCTGCGCATCCTACGTGCAAAAGCGAGCGGAGGCGATGCGCGTGACGAATCGGCGTCAGAATCTAATCCCTTATGCATTGGAGGAGATCCCGCGTCCGGGCGCGCATGAGATTCGTGTGCGCCCGACGCCGGATGGCATGAGAATCCGCAACAGGGGGAAGCTGCTGCATGGACAGTAAAAAGCATCAGAAAGAGGCGGCGCGCTATGCGCAGCTGGTGGAGCGGCTCTCTCCAAAGAGCGAGATTGGCAAGGGACTTGTCCGCTCCTTCTGGGTCGGCGGCGTCATCTGCATGATCGGTCAGGGAATCACAGACATCTTTGCCTATGGGTTTGAATGGGGCGCGCAGGCGAGTTCTACGGCGACAAGCATCACGCTGATCTTTCTGTCCGCGCTGCTTACGGGCGTCGGTGTCTATGACAGAATCGGAAAATATGCCGGAGCGGGAAGCATCGTGCCGATCACCGGCTTTGCCAATTCGGTTGTCGCCCCGGCCATGGAATTCAGGCGGGAGGGA
>CAZACE010000252.1:0-3397 GCA_964483255.1 uncultured Oscillospiraceae bacterium | reverse complement strand
GGCATGAGCTCAATGAGGCGCACGTCCACGGGGTGCGGGACCGTCAGCGCCGCAAGGGCTTCGATCTCGTCGTGGTGAAAGCCGCCGGTGAGCACAGCATTCACTTTGATCTTCTCAAAGCCCGCTCGGGTCACCGCCTGCAGCCCGGCAAGCGCCTGATCAAGCGAACCTACGCGGGTGATATCCGCATACTTGTCGGGATTCAGCGTATCCAGGCTCAGGTTCACCCGGCTCACGCCCGCCGCACGCAGGCCCTTGGCCAGCTTGGGCAGCAGAATTCCGTTGGTCGTGATGCAGACCTCGCGGATCCCCGGCACACTTGCCGCGCGGGCGCAGATAGAGACGATGTTGCGCTTGATGAGCGGTTCGCCGCCCGTGATGCGCAGCTTCGTCACGCCAAGGGACGCCGCCGCTTCCACCGCCGCGATCAGCTCGTCCTCGGTGAGCATATCGTCGTGCGCCTTTTTGCATACGCCGCCCTCCGGCATGCAGTAGCGGCAGCGCAGGTTGCAAAGCTCCGTGACCGACAGGCGCAGGTAGTTGATTTCCCTTCCGTACTGATCTCTCATATCTCAATACCTGCCAAACGTGCAGTTGGGATAGTGACAGGCCTTGCACATCTGGCAAAGGCCGCCCTCGCCAAGGTTCACAAGATCTTCTTTCGTCAACTTGTCCCCGGTGAAGATCTGCGGCAGCAGCACGTCAAAGATCGTCGTCGGCAGGCTGATCGCCGCGCCCGGCACGCCGAGGATCGCCGCATTGCCCAGATACGCCGCCAAGGTCATATTGCCCGGCTGGGACGGAATGCCGTGGGAGATGATATCCGCGCCGAGCCTGCGGATCGCGGTGGGCGTTAAATCATCCGGATCGACGGACATGCCGCCGGTGAAGATCAGGAAATCCGCGCCCTGATCCAGATACTTCTTCGCAGCGTTCACGATCATGTCAAGGTCGTCGTCGCAGATCGTCACGCCGAGGATTTCGGATGGGTACTTCTCCATCTTGCGGCGCACGACCGGCTCAAACTTATCCTTGATCCTGCCGGAATACACCTCCGAACCGGTGATGATCACGCCGATCTTCCTATGCTGATAAGGGCGCAGGTCAAGCAGCTTCTTGTCCGCGCAGAGTTTTTCGGCTTCTATGATCTGCGCTTCCTTGGTCACCAGCGGCACAATGCGCATGCTCGCCAGCCGCGCGCCCGTCTCCACCGGGTAGTGATCCGGCAGGGTGGAAATCGTGATATCGCCGATAGAATTGATTTCTTCGAGCAGCTTCGTATTCACACGAAACATGCCGGGCTGATCCGCCATCAGCAGCACCTTGCCCTCGGACGGCGCGGTGTAGTGTGCGCCATCGACAGAGGCCATCGCCGCCATACGAAGCGCGCAGTCCTCCTCATGGATTTCGCCCGCGTTTTCCTCCCAGATGAACACGGTCTTCTTGCCGATATTGAGAAGCTCCTCGATGTCCTCCTCGCGAATGACATGGCCGCGCCTAAACGCTGCGCCCTTGAAGCCGTCCACCATCTTGGTGATATCATGGCAGAGCGTCATGCCGACGGCCTGCTCGACTGCAATCTTCTTCATAGCATAAATCCTTTCAGCACAGTACCTGCGGGGAGCGCGCCGCTGCCTGCGGGCACGATCGCCATCACGTTGCAGCCGATGGTGCTGGAGAGCACCACGTTGCCCTGATCATCCGGCACGATCATCTTCGCCGTGCCGTCTGTCAGATCCAGCCTGCCGCGCAGGATGCGCGTTTCTTTGCTCTTTTTGGAGAAGCCGTTTTTGAGCGTCACGGTGATCTCTTGGGGGATATACGCACCGCAGCCTGCCATCTTCCTGAGCACAGGCATCGCGATGCAATAGAAATTCGTGAGCGCACTCGCCGGATTGCCGGAGAGACCGCACACAGGCTTGCCATCCTTTACGCCGTAAGCACAGGCCATGCCCGGCTTGAGGCCCACGCCGCGAACAAGGATTTCGACGCCCGACCTTTCCATCGCGTCGGGCGTGAGATCATAGTCACCCACGGACACGCCGCCGGTGAGTAACACCGCATCGCAGGTTTCAAGACCCTGCGCAATCAATCCCGCGATGTTTGCGACTTCATCACCCGCAAGGCCCAGATACACCGGCTCCATATTTTCCCTCAGGAGCGCAGCCGTCAGCGTATGCCGGTTGGAATTGTAAATCTTGCCCGGCGCAAGCGGCGTTTCGGTCTCCACAACCTCGTTGCCCGTGGAGATAATGCCCACGCGCAGCTTTCTGAAGACCAGCGGCTGCGCCTCACCCTGAGAAGAGAGCGTACCGGCGACGCCCGTATCGATCTCATCGCCGCAGCGCGCAAGCACCGTACCTTTTTTCACATCCTCGCCCGCGCGCACGATGTTCTCGCCCTCGGCGATGGGCGCAAAGAGCGTGACGGTTTCCTTGGTAAACTGCGTCCGCTCATACATGCACACACAGTCCGCACCCTTGGGAATCGGCGCGCCGGTGAGGATCTTTGTCGCCGTGCCGGGCGTAACTTCCTTTGTCGGCACTGCGCCCGCAGGCACTTCCTCAAGGATCGAAAAAGTCACAGGATGTTCCTTCGACGCTTCCCGCGTATCCGCCGCGCGGAAGGCATAGCCGTCGTAGGGAGACCTGTCAAACGGCGGGATATTCTCCGCTGCGATCATATCCTTAGCCAGCACGCGTCCGGCGCTTTCACAAAGCGCAACGCGCTCCGTCCGGGCAGGCTGAACCCTTTCAAGCAGCATATCGCGCGCCTCGGTGAATTCAGTCGCTTTCTTCATCTCGTTCACTCCTTGAGCAAGAGGATATTTTCCGGCAGCAGGCAGACCGTCATGGCCGCCGCGCGCCGCCTGTTCCATGTGTCCTTGTCCGTCTCCCAGCCGATGGGCGACGCATCCTTCACGCCAACAGGCCGGAGCATGATCGTAAAGGAGAAAGGATTTTCAATCTCCTCGACGACCTCGCAGCGGATCGCATTCTCGCCTTCGCCGCACGGCAGGACGTCGTGCATGCGGACGCCGATGTGCGTTGCGTCACCAATATCCGCACAGGTCGAAAGCGTCACGCCCCAGTCGGGGATATGCGCAAGACGCTCGCCCCGCTTTTTAATGCGCGCAACGTTCTTGCAGCCGGTGAGGATCGCTCCGTTTACCGTCTTGGGATCGGCAAAGACCGCCTTCTTTTCGCCGACGGCTTCGATATGCCCATCATGCATGATGGCGATGCTGTCCGACAGGCGGAATACCTCATCGCGGTTGTGCGAGACAAGCAGCACCGTCTTGCCGAAGCGGCGGATGGCATTGCGCACCTCGTTTTCCAGCTGGAAGCGCAGATGGCTGTCCAGCGCGGAGAACGGCTCATCCAGCAGCAGCACCTCC
>CAZACE010000251.1:0-3416 GCA_964483255.1 uncultured Oscillospiraceae bacterium | reverse complement strand
CTATACGACGAACGAAGAAGGGGATTTCTTTCCATTTTTTGTTATATATTTTTTATCTGTTCTTTTCCATCAGGTCGAGCAGATACGCAAGCGCTTCATGCGCCGTCGCGAAATTCACGTCCACCTTATCCGCATCCTTCACATTCACGCCGACGGCCAGCGCCGCGTATTCGAACATCGGATAATCGTTCACGCCGTCGCCGACAGCGACGGTCTCCTCCGGCGCAACGCCCAGCAGCCTGCCAAGCCGCGCAAGGCCGCTTTTCTTGGTGATGCCCTCGGGCGTGATGTCGAAGCTGTCGCAGTGCCTGTAAACGATCACATCCCGGATTTCGCCCGCAAGCGCATCGATACAGTCCTGCACCGCGTCAAACTCTGCGTCGTTTCTCGGGAACGGCGTCAGACCTACCTCGTTGGGCTGATACCACATGCCCGGAACCTTCGCTTCAATCGCCTCGCGCAGCATGCGGATTGAGCGCTTTGCCGCGCCGCTGTAGGGCGCGACATGGTAATCCCTGGGCGGAAGATCCACGCCCAGCTGGATTACGGCGCCGTTTTCGCCCACGAGAATGGGCGCCCTGAGACCCGCCTGACGCATGAAGCCGCACAGATAATACGTCGGCTTGCCCGAGCAGATCGCAATCCGCGCGCCCGCATCCTCCAGTCGGTGGAGCAGCGCAAGATTTTGCGGTTCAATGCCCTTGCCCAGCGCCGCCAGCGTGCCGTCCAGATCGAATACAATCAGCTTATACATTTTCCTTATCTGTTCCTCACAGCAGAATCATCTCGGAAACGAACACCACCGCACAGGAGACGACCGCCACGGTGAACAGGCTTCTGCCGCTCCACGCGAGCGCCACACCGCACACGAGCGCCAGAAAGCCCGCCAGGGGCGCGTTGGTCGCCTGCACGATGTCCGGGAAGGTCATCACCGCCAGCGTGACATAGGGCACATAGAAAAGGAACGAGCGGATGAACTTATTTTTGATCGGCTTGCGGATCAGCGTCAGCGGCAGCACGCGAATGAGATACGTGACGGCAAACATGACAAAGATATATACATAGATATTGCGCTGCATGGCTTAGCCCTCCTCTTCGTCAGAAACGGGGAAGAAATGCGCCGCACAGGCTGCGATAACCACCGTCAGGATAATCACGCGCATGCCTGCGGAGATGCCGGAAAACAGGGGCAGATACGCAAATGCGCAGCTCGCTGCCATGGCGATGACCACCAGCGCGGCGATCACGCGGTTCTTCCTCGCCGGAGGAATGATGATCGCCAGGAACATGCCGTAAAGACCCACGCTCAGCGCGCTGACCACATTGCCCGGCAGCACATTGCCCATCACCACGCCGAAATACGTGCCCAGCGACCAGCCCGGCAGCGCCATGGTGATCACGCCATAGGTATACCACGGATTGATCATGCCCGGCACGTTCATCTGCACGCCGAAGATCTCGTCCGTCACCTCAAAGCCGATGATCAGCCGGGGAATCAAGCCCGTTTCAGGCGAAATCTTCTGGCTGAGCGCGCAGGACATGAGCAGATAGCGCGCGTTGATGATGAGCATCATGACGGCCATGGCGATATAGCCCTCGTTGTGCTCAATGACGGTGAAGCCGGCCTTTTCGCCGGCGGATGCATTATTGAGCAGGCTGGCCAGGCCGGCCTGGAAAGCGCTCAGGCCCGCATTGCGCGCGGCAATGCCCAGCGTGAAGCCCACAGCCGCATAACCCAGCATGATCGGCAGGCCGTCGCGCAGGCCGCGCAGATACCATGTTTTGTTCTCATTTTGCATACAAAACGCCTCCCGTCAGGGACTTTCATCCGTTAATACCGTACATCATAAACCTTTTGGCCGGATTCGTCTACACAAAACGCCAAAAACTTATCACAGAATTCTCCGCCGCATATTGTCTGTTATTGCCTCTGAATCGCTTGACCAAATTCAAGCGGTATGAGAAAATATACGCGTATATTTCTTGATATTATCGGAGGATTCTTATGACTATCCTTTTTGATCAGAATAAAAACTGTTTCCATCTGTCCAATGGCCGCGTCAGCTACATCTTCCGCCTCGCCGGCGGCAAGTATCCGATGCATGTGTACTGGGGTCGCCGCGTGCGCGCACTCAGCGACGAACTGATTGAAAGACGCACCATCTGGACGGAAGAAACCTTCTCTCTCAACGAAACCGCCATGGATTTCCTGCCCATGGAATGCCCGACGTTCGGCGGCGATCTGCGCGAGGGTATGATCCATGTCATCCACGAAACCGGCATGTCTGCGCTGCTGCTGGAGTATGAGTCCCATCAGATTATCACCGGCAAGCCGTCTCTTGGCGCGCTGCCCAGCGCCCGCGGAGAAGGCGCGCAGTCCCTTTTGCTGATGCTGCGCGACAAAGTCAGCGGCGTGGCGGTCGAGCTGTGCTATACCATCTACGAAGATGTGGACGTCATCGCCCGCAGCGCACGCATCATCAATGGCTCCAAGACGCCCATCACCGTGGACAAGGCGCTCAGCGCCTGCGTCGACTTTGAGGGCTGCGATTATAACCTGACCACGCTCTGCGGCGCGTGGGTGCGCGAGCGCCAGCTTTACACCCGTCCGCTCGTTCCGGGCGATCAGGGCACGTCCTCCACGCGCGGCGCTTCCAGCGTGCAGACCAGTCCGTTCATGATGCTCACCTCCAAGGACGCCACGGAGACGACCGGCGAGGCATACGGCTTCGCCCTGTGCTACAGCGGCGGCTTTGAGGCGAGCGTGCATGTCGATCAGCATTTTATCTCCCGCGCGCAGATCGGCATCCAGCCGTTTAATTTCTCCTGGCGTCTTGAGCCGGGCGAATCTTTCCAGACCCCGGAAGCGTATCTGTGCTATTCCTGCGAGGGCATGGGTTCTATGAGCCGCAATTTCCATACGCTCGTCCACAATCACATTACCACCGGCAAATTCGCCCGCAGCAGCCGCCCGATCCTGTGCAACAACTGGGAAGCGACGTACTTCGACTTCAACGAGGAAAAGCTGCTCGCCCTCGCGCGCAAGGCCAAGGAAGCGGACATTGATCTGTTCGTTCTGGACGACGGCTGGTTCGGTCATCGCGATGCGGACAATTCGTCCCTGGGCGACTGGTTCGACGATACCCACAAGCTGCCGGACGGCCTGTCCGCCCTGAGCGAGAAGATTCATGCGCTTGGCCTTAAGTTCGGCCTTTGGGTCGAGCCGGAGATGATCTCCGTGGACAGCGAGCTCTACAAGGCTCATCCGGACTGGTGCATCCATGTGCCGGGCTATCCGCGCAGCGAATCTCGCAACCAACTCGGGCTCGATCTCCCCCGCGACGAGGTACGCGATTACAGTGGGGACGTAATCAGCGCGGCGCCGCGGCGCGGCAATGTGGACTACGTGAAGTGGG
>CAZACE010000250.1:1830-3430 GCA_964483255.1 uncultured Oscillospiraceae bacterium | reverse complement strand
GTCGAAAATGTTCGCCAAGACGGATATCCGCACTCAGGGCAGCGGCAATGCCGGCACGACCAACATGCTGCGCATCATGGGCCGCAAGATGGCGCTGCTTACGTTCATTGGCGATATGCTCAAAGGCATCATTGCAGTATTCATCGGCAAGTGGCTCGTCGGCGGCGATCTGGGCGGTCTGCTCGGCGTTGTCGGCGCGGTGCTTGGCCATTACTTCCCGCTGTACTTTGGCTTCAAGGGCGGCAAGGGGATCGCCACCAGTTTCGGCAGCCTGCTCTTCGTCTTCCCCATCCATGCCCTGCTGGCATTCGCGCTGTTCCTCGTGCTCGTCGCCGTGACGCATTACGTCTCCGTCGGTTCTGTCGCCGCTGCCATCGCACTGCCTGCGATGGTCTTTGTGACCCATGGCGCAAGCGACATGACAGTCTGCCTGATCACCGCTGCGATCGGCCTGTCCGTCGTCTGGCGTCATCAAGCAAACATCAAGCGTCTGATGAATCACACCGAGAGCAAGCTGGATTTCAGCAAGCTCAAGGGAAATAAGAAAGTGTAATTGCATAAGCAAAGCCTGCATCCGCTTGAATGCAGGCTTTTTCATTCCTCCGGCCGCTTCTCGCACCCGCCTCCATCTTTCAGGGAAGGCTTATGAGCGCATACAAAGCGTATCTGCACAATGATTCCCCTGAGAGCGAAGCTGCCTGTGGGTTATATGTTGCTTCACATCATATTCTCTTCCTGATTCGACGTATCTCCCGCCCTGCGCCTGGTCGGCAGACAGATGACCTGACCGGTCACAAAGTCGCTGGGCAGCAAATTCGGATTGAGCCGCAGCAGCTGCTCAACCGTCGTGCCGTTGAGCGCAGCAATTTCCTCGAGCGTGTCGCCTTCCTGCATGCGATAAACCGGGCCGCCATTTTCGCAAAGGCCGCGATCTCCTCCCGGCGGCACACAGAGTACGTCACCCGGGCGCAGCGCCGTCAGGCGGATATCCTCGTTATATTCCCGAAGCGCTCTGAGCGATACGTTTGATGCGAGCATGACGTCCACCACACTCTGTCCCGGCTGTACCGTATAGGCCGATGAGCCGATCGGACAGGAGCGGCCTTCACCCGTTGGCACGCACAGGATATCGCCCACCAGCAGCCTTCCGGCAGCGATGGTCGGGTTCGCGTTCATCAATGCTCGTACGCTCACGCCAAACTTGCGCGCGATCAGATAAAAGCTGTCGCCGCGCTGCACGCGATAGCTCTGGCTGCCCGCTGGGCAATTGCTCTCCAGCACATCCAGTGCCGTCTGGTTGATCACATCGTCCCCATTTGCAGCGTTCATGCCGTTTCCCACGGCGCTCTGATTCACATTTTCCATAAAAAGAACAGCCCCTTTCGACGTTCTGGTTTCATCCTATGCGCCGAAGGGGCTGTTTGTGTCTTCAATTCGAGCGTTACGGAGAGAACGCTGGGCTGCCGCCCAGACCTGCCCGGGGGATCAATCCCCCGAACCCCCATGTTCGCTTCGCGGCGGCTATAAGCTATATCTCCTTCATCCCTCCGCTGCGCGGATGCGCAGCGAAGAAGGGTGCAGGGAGATTGTCCCTGCCAGG
>CAZACE010000250.1:0-1820 GCA_964483255.1 uncultured Oscillospiraceae bacterium | reverse complement strand
CTCGAGCGCGTGGCCCTCGCTGTCAAAGAGCGGGAGCTTCTCCAGATAGATGAGATCTTCGCGCTCCTGTGCGTCACCCTCAGCGAGGATCGCCATGCGGCCGCAGATCTCACCGCCGGCTTTCGTCACCAGCTCTTCCAGCGCGCGCAGGCTCTCGCCGGTGGAGATGACGTCGTCGACGATGAGGATCTTCTTGCCCTGCATGAGCCTGGCATCCTCACCGTCGAGATAGAGCTTCTGTACGTGATCGGTGGTGATAGAGCGCACCTCCACGCAGAAGACGTCCTTCATGTAGAGCTTGGCGCCCTTGCGAGCGAGCAGCCACTTCTTGGCGCCAATCTGACGGGCCATCTCATAGGCCAGCGGGATGCCCTTGCTCTCGGCAGTGATGATATAATCAAACTCCGGCGCCTTCTTCAGCAGTTCAGTCGCACAGGCCACCGTCAGCTCGCAGTCACCAAAGATGACAAAGCCGGCAATGCAGAGCTTTTCATTCAGCGGGCAGATGGGCAGATCGCGCTCACAACCCGCGATCGTCATATGATAATGCGTCTTCATAAAACATCCCTCTTTCGTTCCTATTAAAGATTATAGGCAGTCAGGCACGCGCCGCTGCTCCTTAACTTATTTATTATGGCATTGATTGTCTCCGTTGTCAACGAAAAGCAGGCTCCAAAAACATACAGACCAAAAGTCGGTACTGCGTTTTTCAGAACATGATTCGGATTCGATTGGGTCTGTCATCTAAATATGAATCATTCTTCATAATTAGCCATTTTCCTTGACGCAAATATGGCTTTCATGGTAATATGATCACCAGCAGCGAACTAAATATTGTATTCGCGAATTATTTAACATACAAGATATAGTGGTTCACGATATTTATCTTCCACAAGAAAAGCTGAAGGAGGATGCCGATGTACATCATCAAAAAGGACGGCACCAGAGATCCGTTTAACGTAAATAAGGTCGTTTCCGCCGTCAACAAGAGCGCCGAGCGCGTGCTCTATCATTTCTCCAAGGAGGAACTGGACTTCATCTGCCGCTTCGTAACCGAAAAATGCGAGGCGCTTGGCACCGAAGGCGTGCATATCATGCAGATGCACAACATCGTCGAAGGTGCGCTGGATTCCATCAGCCCGGCGGTAGCCAAGTCTTATCGCGATTACCGCAATTACAAGACAGACTTCGTGCAGATGCTCGACACGGTTTACAAGAAGAGCCAGTCGATTATGTATATCGGCGACAAGGAAAACTCCAACGCGGACAGCGCGCTGGTTTCCACCCGCCGCAGTCTGATTTTCAATCAGCTCAACAAGCAGCTCTACCAGAAATTCTTCCTCAATGTCGAGGAGCTTCAGGCGCAGCGCGACGGCTATATCTACATCCACGATCAGTCCGCCCGCCGCGATACCATGAATTGCTGCCTGTTCAACGTCGGCGAGGTGCTCAGAGGCGGCTTTGAGATGGGCAACCTCTGGTATAACGAGCCCAAAACGCTTAACGTTGCCTTCGACGTCATCGGCGATATCGTCCTCTCCGCGGCGAGTCAGCAGTACGGCGGCTTCACCGTCTCCTGCGTGGACGAGCTGCTCGATCCCTACGCCGAGCGCAGCTATGTGCTGTTCCTTGATCGCTATCGCTCCCTGGGTCTTTCCGACGATCGCGCCCATGACGAGGCCATGAAGGACATCATCAATGACTTCGAGCAGGGCTTCCAGGGCTGGGAATACAAGTTCAACACCGTCGCATCCAGCCGCGGCGATTACCCGTTCATCACCATGACGCTCGGCCTGGGGCAGACGCGCATGGCGAAGCTG
>CAZACE010000249.1:0-3435 GCA_964483255.1 uncultured Oscillospiraceae bacterium | reverse complement strand
CACCTTGCCGCGGCCGGTCTCGCTGTCGCTGGGCATGGCGCTCTCGCGGAAGCAGCGGACGGTGTCGCCCACATCGTAGGATCCGCTCAGGATCTCCACGACATAGTTCTTCCCGTTTACGCTGGTGACGCGGCCTTCGCCCTTCTCGTTGCCGCACTTGAGATAGAGCGTCTCGCCTGCGTGCAGGTATTTGTTGTCATCGTCGTCATAGGCGTCCGTGGTGCTGGCGTCAATATAGAGCGCAAGCTCCGGCTCGATCACGGCCAGAGAACCATGACGGCTGATGACGCCGGAGGCGTCGTCGCCCTTGCCGGCGAGCACGGCAGCGACGGTGCCCGCCTGCTGGGCATAAACCGGGATCGTGTCAATTTCAAAGAGCACATCGCCGGCGGCGACGGAATCGCCCATGGTCAGATCGAGCGGGCGCAGCGTGCCGGCAAAGGGCGCGACGATCTTCGCGGTCTGCGGCGCGACGATGGACGCATTGGCAGTCGCGCCCAGCGCGGCAGCGCTCATGAGCGTCAGGCAGAGAAGCAGAGCGACAAGAACGGAAAGCTTGGTCTTCATAGCAGTATTCCTTTCTAAAGATGGTTTGTTGATATTACGAGGCGCCGCCTGCGGGCGAAACCTCATCCGTCATGCCTTCGGCATGCCGCCTTCCCATAGGGGAAGGTTTATTTCGTTGCTTAAAACCGCCGCGAAGCGATGAAGGGGTCTGGGGACGACGCCTCCAGGCAGGTCCGGGCGGCAGCCCGGCGTCCCCGCATCACTCCACAGACTTGAGCGCTTCGACCATGTCGATGGTCTTGACCTTGCGCGTGAGCAGAAGCTGGATAAAGATCGAGAAACAGAACGTGATCGAACAAGCGATTATGATGCTCTGCACCGTCGGGAAGCCGGGATAGAAGCCGGACTCCGGTTCGGCAGAGTGCAGGATGACGTCTGTCAGCAGGCTGCCGGGCCAGATTCCTCCCACCACGCCCAGAATCGTGATAATGATGTTTTCCAGCAGGATCAGATTGCGGATTTCCTTCTGGTGATAGCCGAGTACCTTGAGCGTCGCATATTCGCGCAGGCGCTCTACGAAGTTCATCAGACCCATGTTATAGCAGATGACGAACGCCAGACCCAGCGCGACAAACGTAAGGATCATGAAGACGGAGGAAAGCGATTCCAGCGTTTCCAGCATATCTACGATCTGGTCTGCGGGATAGTCGATCTGATCGACCTCGTCCATCTCCTCAAGCAGGGCCAGGCATGCATCGCTTGGCGCGACAAGCTGAATGGCGGAGGGAACGAAGTCCCCCTTGCGCTGTGCCTCCCATGTGCTTCGGTTCATGTACACACCCTGAGATACATTGCTGTGCACGATCTGCAGAACCGGGAGTTCAATCGGCTCGTCGTCGCCGGGCAGATACATTTTGAGCCGGTCTCCCAGCGAAATATCAAGCGTCTTGGTCAGCTTATAGGTTACAGCGACGCCGCCGCTTTGCAGCTCGACATACGTCTCGTCCTCACCCAGATACTGAAGAGACTGTTCGTCGCCAAGGATGCTGAGCGTGATTGTCCGCGTGCCGCCGGGGGCGCGCAGGGAGACAGCCTGTTCCATGATACATTCGACTTCCTCGGCCTCAAGGCGGCGCTCATAGCTCTCCGCCGTGCCGACGTCCCCCTTGAGATCCGCGCGTACATCGTAGCGCAGGCGGCGCGTGTAGTGATTCTCTGCGATGCGGGTGACGGAATCCTGAAGGCCCATCGATGCAGTGATCAGCATCGTACAAGCGAGAATACCGACGAAGGACATGAATGTGCGCAGTTTGTTGCGCATGAGATTGCGCACGATCATTTTGCCGTTGAAAGAAAGATTCTTCCAAAACAGCGTGATGCGCTCAAGCAGAATGCGCTTTCCATCCTTGGGCGGTTTGGGACGAAGGAGAGAGGCCGTCGTCTCTTTGGCTGCCTGATGATAGGAAAGCATGCAGATACCGATGCTCATGAGCACAGAGAGTCCGGTCATCACCCACGCAGGAGTGGAGATCGGCGGATGGAGCTGATAGGGCATCTCATGCTGAGAAATCATAACGTCCCACAGATAGGCAGGCAGGACGGTATGTCCAACGACCGTGCCCAACGTGGCGCCGACCATCGAGGGGACAATGGCGTAGGAGAGATAGTGACCCCGAATCTGCCGTTTGGAGAAACCGAGAGCCTTGAGCGTTCCTATCTGCAGGCGCTGGTTGTCGATCATGCGCGAGAGCGTGGTCATGACGATCAGCGCCGCGATCGCATAGCAGAGTATAGGGAAGATATAGGTCAGATTGGCAAACAGCTGCGCATCGCTCTGCGCGCGTCTGGTGCTCATATGCGAATTTCGGGCGACGACCATCGCATTGGGCAGTGCAGCTTCAAGGGCGGCCTGCGCAGCCTCCTCGTCGATTCCGTCTTCAAGGCGCACGACGATCTGCGTAAGCGGGATCTCAGGAATGGCGCAGGCGTTTGTGAGAATATAGCCGTATCCGTCGGGATTGGGAACCATGCCGTCAGAGACGACGATGTACTCCGGGCTGACGCAGATGCCGCGGATGATGAAGCGGCATTCCTGCCCATTGAGCTTAACGGTGATCCAGTCTCCGAGTGTCAGGTTTTGCGCCGCAGCGAATCGTTCTTCGATCAGGCAGCCGCGCTTATCGTCCGGATCAAGCAGCGCGCCTTCGCGCAGCAGCGGGATGTTGACGTCCATGTCGCCGTCATAGGCGGTGATGCTGACAGAAGGTTCCCCTTCAAGCGTCGTATCCAGCTCGATGTTTGATCTGGCGCGCAGGGTTTTGACGCCGGGAACGGCACTCACCTTATCCATTGCAGCTCTGTCTGCGTCAGGGACGGTGATCCAGAAGTGGGCGAGCTGGTTTTCTTCAAAGTATTGATCGAGCGTATCCTGCACCATTCGCGCCGTGCCGTCCAGCGCGGCAAAAACAAACGTTCCCAGCGCGCACAGCAGGATGATCGATAAGAACTGCATGGCTGCGCGGGACATGTCCCGATACAGCTTTTTCCGCAGGGTATTATTTTGTTTTTTCATGCTGTTTTCCTCCGGGAATGCCTGATCACCATGCGATATCCTCTACGTTTGCAGGCGCGTCGCACAGCTCGACAGCATCTATCGAACCGTTTTTGACGCGGATGACGCGGTTGGCCAGCTGCGCGATGGTCGCGTTGTGCGTGATGACGACGACCGTGGCATTGTAGGTTTTGCAGACGTCCTTGAGAAGAGAGAGTACCTGCACGCCGGTCTTCGAGTCCAGCGCGCCGGTCGGCTCGTCGCAAAGCAGCAGCGCCGGATTCTTGCACAGCGCGCGCGCAATGGAAACGCGCTGCTGCTCGCCGCCGGAGAGCTGCGCCGGGAAGTTCTGCAGGCGGCTGCCGAGCCCCACCTGC
>CAZACE010000248.1:0-3442 GCA_964483255.1 uncultured Oscillospiraceae bacterium | reverse complement strand
GTCATGCTGCCGTATGTGCTGGTCGTCGTGGTTCTGGTGTTCGTCGGCAAGAGCAAGCACGTCGGTCCGGCGATGCTGGGCAAGCCGTTCAACCGCGAAATGCGCACCTGATGCCCAGTGGGCATTTCCACTACGCTTCGCCTTGCTTCTAACGGCATCATTCGGGCAGAAGGCCCTCTGATGCCCTGCGTTGCATTTGAAATGCTTTGCAATTCTTAAACCGTATTCTTCGGCCGGATGGGCCTTGAATACTGCTTGGCGTAGTGATGCGAATTACATAAGAAAATCCGTGAGTGGATCATGCGATCTGCTCACGGATTCTTTTCTTTGGTTCATTTATCGGTATTGACGATTTCCTTGCCGATCATTTCCAGCAGCTTCTCCCTCACCGGCACGCGATCGGGATGATTCTTATAATATGCTGTCACACCGCGCGTCGTCTTCTGGAATGTGGCGGTATTGCACACAAACAGAATCACATCGGTATCTCCATCCAGCTTTATATCAATATCATAAGCACGTCCATAATCGAAGCGCTTTTTCAGCTGGGTAAGATCCTTCTCGGTGATGCTGTCATAATCCGGAAAGATGGTGAAGTATTCGCGGCCAATCAGGATTTTTGAGTCATTGTAGCTGTAATCAACCTGAAACTTTCCGTCATTCACGGTTACGGTAACCGTGCCAATTTCATACATATTGCCGGCAATCAGGTCAAACGTCTGTTTCCCATCCTGGCTGAGATCAACAGGCGTGAACATATACCATTCGTCGGTCATTCTCGGCGAAACATCCCTGAACTGAGGCCCAAAGGAACAGACGGTATTCTGATCATAATCCTTGATCTTTGGCACATACTCGTCTCTCAGCTTTTTCCGCCGATCCTCCTGGGCCTCCTTCAGCAGATGCTCCTGCCAGTCCTCCTCCGACATGCGGGCTGAATCCGATCCATACATAGGACCGAATTCCGGCATTTCTGTGCTTTCCGCAAACGCATTCATACACAGCAAAGTCATAACCACAACAAGCAGCAAGCATTTCTTTTTCACAGCAGGTTCCTCCTTACGAAAGCATCTCTTCGCGATATTGTCTTTTTCAGATAAACCATATCCCGCAGCAGCACGCCGTCCTCGATGATCGGATGATCATAATGTTTTGTAAAGAAATCTTTGACAACATGCGAGCGGACAAAGCCGCATCTTTCGTAAAAAGGGATTGTCAGCGGGCTATCGCCCGTGCCGACAAGCAGCGTGTGGTATCTCTCCCGGTAATGGCTGGCAATGAAATCGATCATCATCCGACCATAACCGCGCTTTTGCTGATCGGGCCGGACGGCGAGATTCTTAATCTCAAGCGTTCCTTCCCCTTCATCGGTAACGACACAGACGGCCAGCACACCTCCCGGATCGCGGAGCGCGTACATCTCCCCACGCTCCAGATATCGATCGATCATGTCCTCCTGCTCATCAGCCAGAAGCAGAAGCGCAAGATGATTCCGCTTTTCAGCATTCGGTATTCGAGCGATTTGTTTCATTGATCTTTGCTGTAGCACTCTACCTGTACGCCGGCCTCATTGAAGATTTCCAGCGAGAATTCATCCGGATAGCCCTCGCCATAGACGACGCGACCGATACCGGAATTGACGATCATTTTGGCGCACAGGATGCACGGCTGATGCGTGCAGTAGAGCGTCGCGCCCTCGATGCTCACGCCCAGCTTTGCCGCCTGAATGATGGCATTCTGCTCAGCATGGACAGCATAGCAAAGCTCATGGCGCTGGCCGGAGGGAATGCCCAGCTGCTCTCTCGGGCAAAAGCCCTTCTCCACGCAGGTTTTGATGCCCGCAGGCGCGCCGTTATAGCCGGTCGTCAGCACGCGCTTATCCTTGACGATAACCGCGCCAATCTTTCTGCGGTTGCAGCTGGCCCAATTCGAAACGAGCTGTGCCATTTCCATAAACCGATGATCCCATTTGTCAAACATAATTTCTCCGTTCTGACGCAGGACGTGCGCCGCATACCCTTTGCGGGGTGATGATATGAAAATGCGCACGCTGGTAATTCAAACCATGTTTTTGAGCGCTTCTCATTTCTTTGTTCGTGTGATTGGATTCATCATGCGCATCTGGCTCTCGCGCGAGCTGGGTGCGATGGCGATGGGGCTTGTCGAGCTCGCCGGAAGCGCGCAGATGCTGCTCATCACGCCCGTAATTTCCGGGCTGCCGGCGGCAATGTCGCGCATGTGCGCCAAGACCGACGCCGAGCGGCAGGTTCGTGTGCTGCGCAGCGGCGTGCTGCTCTCGCTGATTGTCAGTATCCCGCTGATGCTGCTGGGATTCCTGCTGCGCGAGGTGCTGAGCCTCTGGCTGGGCGACATCCGCACGATGCCGGCGCTGCTTGTTTATCTGCCATGTATTCCGGTTCTCGGCGTCAGCTGCGCGCTCAACGGTTACTACTACGGCGCCGGCAAACCCATGCCGCCTGCGCTTTCGGAGATGCTCGAGCAGATTGTCCGCTTTCTGCTCACGATCCGCCTGGTCAGCGCCCTTCGCGGCTGGCCCACGATGCTGCGCGCAGCGATACCCGCCGCAGCCACGCTGGCAGGCGAGACCATTTCGCTTGTGCTGATGCTGCTGCTTGCAGGCCGTGCGCTGTTTTTCGCGCCTGCGCAGGGAAGCCGCACAGCCGCCATGCGCGAGCTGATTACGCTTGCCCTGCCTCTGACGGGCATGAAGCTCGTTTCCTCGCTCATGCGCACGGTGCAGTCCGTGCTTATTCCCGCGCGGCTACAGGTATCAGGTCTTGCGGCAAGCGAGGCACTTTCTCGCCTGGGTATGATAAACGGCATGATGATGCCCGTGCTCATGCTCCCCTCGTTCATCACATGCAGCCTGAGCATGGTTGCCGCGCCGGAACTTACGCGCAGGCAGACACAGGGCAGACCGCAGAGGAAACTGGTGCTTCGCGTGCTCGGGGCAACACTTATAATCGGCCTTACGGCAATGGCTGGCGTATTCCTGCTCGCGCCGCTGTTTTCGGATGTGCTCTATCGGCAGGCAGAGCTTCTTCCCCTGCTTCGCCGCTGCTGCGCGCTGATTCCCGTGATGTCGCTGTGCCAGGTGGTTTCCGCGCTCATGAATGGCCTCGGGCTGCAGGGCACGTCGCTGCGCATCTCCATCGGCGCAAACCTGCTCTCTACCGTGCTGATGTACCTGCTGGCAGCCATGTCTTCCCTTCGCCTGTGGGGCGTGATCATCGCCATGGCCACAGCGCAGATCCTAACCCTTATTCTGAGTTTGCGCGCGCTGCTTCAAGCAGCCAAATCATGATTTATCCGCCGCGAGTTGAAGAAGGGGCAGGGACTGGGCCTGCCTGGAGCTTGGGGACAGCATCCCCAAACGTCCCTCGCTTAGATTTCGTACCAGCGGATCTCGTTCGCATCGAGC
>CAZACE010000247.1:0-3443 GCA_964483255.1 uncultured Oscillospiraceae bacterium | reverse complement strand
ACATTATTCTCCCCGCTTCCAGCGCCAGAAAACCATCGGCAGCTATATCGTGGATTTCTACTGCCGCGAAGCGGCGCTCGTCATTGAATTGGATGGTTCGCAGCATTATGAGGCGCATGCAAAGGCCTATGATGATGAGCGCACACGATTTCTGGAAGCTGCGGGACTAAGCGTTTTGCGCTTTCCCAATGCGATGATTGATCAGGATTTTGTGGGTGTATGTGCCACCATAGATAGAGAAATCAAGGAATATGGCAGATAATGGGAGGAATGGATATGCCTGTCATCACCCCGAATTTTAACTTTGCAGGTCAGTGTGAAGAAGCGATTGAGTTATACAGAAAGGCTTTTGATGCGCAGATCGGCTGTCTGATGCGATATAGTGACGCTAACACACAGGACATGAGCGGCACGTGGGCGGGCGCAAATAAGGACTGGATTTATCATGCAGAGCTACTCGTTGGCGGGCAGCGCATCATGCTGGCGGATCATGCAGATCTGGAATTCAAGCCGGGCTTGTCTCTGTCTCTGGTCGTCACGCTGGATACAAAAGCGGACGTGATGCGCGCATTTGAAATCCTGAGCGGAGGCGGCAGCGTGATCTATCCGCCGCACAGCACGACATATTGTCCCTGCACGACCAACGTCATCGATAAATTCGGATTCAGATGGTGCCTCATGGCTGATCGCGCATAAGGATGGTATGTTTCAAAGCAAGAAGGCGAATCTCGTAAAGAGCTTCGTCTTTTTTCATCTTCAGCGAATCCCTTACACGCTTCATCCGTCTAATGGGTGCAAAAGCGCTTTTGAGCAACAACACAAGGAGGAAACCCGTGGACAAGGAACAGTTTGCGCGGCAGGTGACAAGCTTGCAGGGCAGTCTCTATCGCGTGGCGGCGAGCTATCTGCGCGGGGAAAGCGACCGGCTGGACGCTGTGTCCGAGGCGATTGTCAAAGCCTGGGAAAAGCGGCATACCCTGCGCGATGCGTCGCTCTTTCGCACATGGCTGACGCGGATTCTGATCAGAGAATGCGTGAATATCCAGAGAAAGCAGGCGCGCGCCCTGCCGATGGAGCAGATGCCCGATCGTGCGGCGGATGAAGACGAGCGCATCGCCGGGCTGCGCGAGGCGATTGAGCAGCTGCCCCAGCGTCATCGCACGATGGTCGTGCTCCATTACATGGAGGGCTACGACGTGCGCGAGACGGCGCGGATCATGGGCACGACGAAGGGCGCTGTCTGCGCGGGACTCAGCCGCGCGAGGGAGAGCCTGAGACGGATGATCGGAGAGGAGATGGAACTATGAAGCGGGAAGACCTCATGCGGGTATATGAACCGAAGGAGGGAATCGATATGAGAGTGAAAAATGTTTTGAATACGCTTGAGGAGCGTCCTGCGCGCCGCATGAGCATGCGCAAAGCCGCTGTGCTGGCGGCATGCATGGTGATGCTGGTGACGGCGGCGATTGCCGGCGCGGCGGGCATGCTGTTTTCCAATGAATATGATGCGGTTCGCCTGGCCCATCGCGCTTTGGCGGAGGAATACGGCATCACAGAGGAGATGCAGACGTACTTTGCGCAGGAAGTGACGGAGGCAAACGGCGTGACCACGATCGTCTTCAGCGGCATGGCGGGCATGCGCCATGTGCTGGGTGAGTATACCGTGACCATCAGGGATGGGGAGGCGACGGTCTCCTGGTCGAAGGACGGGCAGTCCACCGAGGGTGATCTGGATGCATATGCCTGGGGCGCGAAGCAGATCGAGATCCTGCTGGAGATGGCCAAGCGGGAAAATGGCTTCTCCCGCGGCTATCAGAAGGCGCAGGAAATTCGCGCGCAGATGGACGGGGAAGATATGACGGTGATCATCACCAAGGGCGGCGACGCGACTGTCGTCAAGCTGGATGATGCGCAGATCGATCAGGCGCTTATCAGCGTCAGCGAGGAAGAGGCCATCGCCATTGCCAAGCAGGCGTTTGCCAAGGAATACGGACTCACGCAGCAGCAGCTCGATCAGATGATCTATGAAAAGGACTATGCGGGCTACACGTACGCGATCCGGGACGGCAAGACCATCTGCGAGGTCTGGTTCTGGCTGCATCAGGATGAGGACGTCGCGCATTCGGATGGCGACGGTCTGTACTGGGCGCGCATCAACGCACAGAGCGGTGTGGTGGAAGAGATGATGTATGATTCGGCGCTCGCCGGAAACGGCTGAAAAAGCAGGCGGATGATATCCGCCCCCTACGGATTGCCGGGAATTCACAGAGGCCTTCGGGCCTCCTTCTTTTTTTGTTTAAAGCTTCATAGGCTTCTCGGGGTGATGGCATGAATCGGGTATTCTGCGCGATGCTGCTTGCCGGCGTGGTCTTCGCTGCGGCGACGGGGCAGATTCATGAGGCGCAGCAGGCGCTTTTTTCCGGCGGCAGCGAGGCGGTGCAATTCTGCCTGTCGATGGCGGGCGCATATGCGTTCTTTGGCGGGGTGCTGGGCGTTTTGCGCGAGAGCGGCGTGACCAATGCGCTGGCGAGAGGGCTCAAAAGGCCGCTTATGCGGCTTTTTCGCTTTGAGCCGGGCGAGGAAAATGCGCTTGATGATATCTGCGTGAATCTCGCGGCGGAGCTGCTGGGCATGGGCGGCGCGGCGACGCCGGCTGGATTGTCGGCGATGCGAAAAATGGCGGCGGCGGACGGCAGCCGGGGAAAACTGAGCGATGCGATGGCGCTGTTTCTTGTGCTCAACATGTGCTCCGTGCAGCTGCTGCCCACGACCATGATCGCCATCCGCGCGCAGAACGGCGCGAAAAACCCGGCGGATATCGCGCTGCCGACGCTGATTTCCACTGCTGTGGCAGGACTGACAGGAATTGTGCTGTGCAAATTCTTCGCATCAAGGAGCAAAAACCATGCCTGATTCGTCTTATCTGGTGCCGAGCCTTGTGGTGCTCGCGCTGCTGTGCGGCATGCGTGCGCGCATCGACGTATACAGCGCGTTTGTACGCGGGGCGAAGGAAGGGCTTATGACGCTCATCGGGATGGCGCCGTATCTGTGCGCCGTGCTCACGGCAGCAGCGCTGCTGCGCGAAACAGGGGCAATGGATCTGCTTGAGGGGCTGCTGGCTCCGGCATTTTCGCGGTTTGGCATCCCGGCGGAGGCGGCGGGTGTCGTGCTGCTGCGGCCTCTGTCCGGTTCGGCGGCCATGGCGGCTGTGCAGGCTGTGATCGCGCAAACCGGCGTGGATAGCCGCGCGGCGCGGCTTGCCGGCGTCATCAGCGGGGCGAGCGAAACCGTCTTTTTTACGGGGTCGCTCTACATGGGCGCAGCGGGAATAAAGGACGGGCGGTATACCGTTCCCGCCGCGCTGATTGCCTATGCGGCCGGAGTGCTTGCGGCGGCGCTGTGCGTGTGAAGCATGACAAAGCATCGCGCAGTATCCACAAAGG
>CAZACE010000246.1:0-3448 GCA_964483255.1 uncultured Oscillospiraceae bacterium | reverse complement strand
CCGCCATCCTTGAAGAATGTGATACCAAGCAAGCCCGCGTGATTTCGGATATGGTAAGAGCCATGAAGCAGTCGTTTGATAAGTATATGAATGTGTGATGTAGGCTATTTGCAGAGAAATGTAGATCATTTACAGGCCATATGAAACCGCCTTCGCTTATAGACAGCGAGGGCGGTTTTCTTTTATTTGGGGTTGATCGCTTTGCAAATCTGTTGTACGATATCCTTTGCAGAGATCATCCCATACAGACGGAGGAAAAGACCATGGAAAAACCAGCAATCAAATGGAGCATGAACCGCATGCCAAAGAGCGAAGACAAATGGCTCGGCGTCATGCGTGCAGATGAAGTGAACAAGGTCCGTGCGTTCCATCGCAGCTTTCCCCAATACAGGGAAACGCCGCTGGTCAGTCTCTCCCGCAAGGCAAAGACGCTGGGGCTTCGCGCCCTGTATGTCAAGGATGAAAGCTATCGCTTTGGGCTGAACGCCTTCAAGGTGCTGGGCGGCTCGTTCGCCATGGCCAGCGCCATCGCAAAGATCCTTGGCAAAGACGTATCCGAAACGGACCATGCCTATCTGACCGGCGAGCGCCTGAGAGCAGACTTCGGCCAGGCGACATTCTTCACCGCCACCGACGGCAACCACGGCCGCGGCGTGGCCTGGTCTGCGCGCCAGCTGGGTCAGAAGGCCGTCGTGCTCATGCCCAGGGGCACCGTCCAATCCCGCTTTGACAACATCGCCAAAGAGGGCGCCAGGGTGACCATCGAGGAAGCCAACTATGATGAATGCGTGCGCCGTGCCTGCCAGCTGGCGAAAAAGACGGAGCGCGGCATTGTCGTACAGGATACCGCATGGGAAGGCTACGAGGAGATTCCCTGCTTCATCATGCAGGGCTACGGCACCATGGCCCAGGAAGCCGCGCAGCAGCTTAAACTTTGCGGCGATGAACGCCCGACGCATGTCTTCATCCAGGCGGGCGTGGGCAGCCTTGCCGGCGCGATTGCGGGCTACTATGCCAATCTCTACGGCGACAACTGCCCGACCATCGTCGTCATGGAAGCCGACGCAGCGGACTGCCACTTCAGAAGCGCGCTTGCAGGCGACGGCAGCATGCGCATCGTCACCGGCGAGCTGAATACCATGATGGCCGGCCTTGCCTGCGGCGAGCCGAACCCCATCAGCTTCGATATCCTGAAAAATCACGCCGCATGCTTTGTTTCCTGCCCGGACTGGGTATCAGCCGAAGGCATGCGCGCGCTTGCCAGGCCGGAGGAAGGCGACGAAAGGATCGTCTCCGGCGAATCCGGCGCAATCGGCACGGGGCTTGTCAGCGCAATCATGACCGATCCCGTCTATGCAGAGCTGAAGAATGCGCTGGGTCTTGACGAAAGCAGCGTCGTGCTGCTCTTTTCCACAGAGGGCGATACGGATCCGGAAAACTACCGGGCAATTGTGGAAAAATGACGCAAAACAAAAGAGGCTGCTTCATAACAAAGCGGCCTCTTATTGATTTTAGAATCAGAAACTGGAGATGCCGTGGCTGTTCACCAAAGCGTCGAGCTTCACGCCGGCCTTGCACAGCGGGCACTCGCGGGAGGAATAGCTGGCATAGCCGTCCAGATCGTCCTTATTGTAAATGCTCTCCACCGGGAAACCCTCGCAGGTCTGGACGCAGGCGAAGATGGAGCATACGCCTGCCGGAATGCCGCCGTAATAGCGTATCGCCTCGATGGCGGCCTGCGCAGTATAGCCCGTGGCGACGGAAGCCGCCAGCACCAGCACATGCTTGCCCACGATCATCGGCGCGGTGTTATCGCGGAAGATCAGCTGGCTGCCGGAGACATGCTCGGGCGTGGCAACGTAGATGGTGCGGTGTGCATTCATGTTCATGTAGCCTGCGCGGGTGAGCAGATCGGCCATGCAGGTGCCGATGACCTCCGTGCCATCCAAGCAGAGGATGGTATCGATCACCGTGGAGGATTTATACTTGCTGCATAGCACCGCGGCTGCTTCGCGTGCCTCAGAGAGGCGATGCTTGGTCATCGTCATATCGATGTAGTAGTTCAGGTGGCTGTGGCTGGTGGCAAAGTGGCCCGTCGCCAGACGGAGCTTGACGTTTCCCTTGCGATGAGGGAGCATAATCAATTTGATGGCCATCGCGTTTCCTCCTGTCTTTGTGCAAAGCGCTATCGCGCTTTGCATGAATATTTCTATATTTTATTATGCATATTTCTTTATGTCGTGTCAATATAAAATCTATCGCGTTCTTTATGGTTTCATCTGTTTTTTCTGCCGCTGATACGCCTGCTGCATTTGACCGGGCGTATTCCCTGCGCTATAATGGTAAAAACAAGTCATCAACAGCGGAGGTTTACCATGGGTTATCATTATCTGGATTATCAGCAGCTGCATGCATTCTGCAGCGCCGCGTTTCATTCTTACGGCTTTGATGAAAATACCAGCCGGGAGATCACCGATATTCTTCTGGCGGCCGATCTCAACGGTATCGAATCCCACGGCGTGCAGCGCATGGTGCGCTATGATTATGAGATTGCCTGCGGCATGGTCGATATGAAATCGAAGCCCGCGATCGTGCACGAGACGCCGATCTCCGCCGTGATCGACGCCTGCAACGGCATGGGTCAGGTTGTGGGCCGGATGGCGATGAAGCTGGCGATTGAAAAGGCGAAAGCCTTTGGCTGCGGCTTTGTGTCCGTTCGCCGCTCGAATCATTACGGCATCGCCGGCTATTATACCGAGATGGCGGCCGCCGAGGATCTGATGGGTCTGTGCATGACCAACACGGAGGCCATCATGGTGCCCACCTACGGCAAGCAGCCGATGATCGGCACCAATCCGATTGCCCTGGCAATGCCGGCGGATCCCGTCCCCTTCTCGTTTGACTGCGCAACCACCGTCGTGCCGCGCGGCAAGTTTGAAGTATTCACCAAGCGCGGTGATCCCGTTCCCGTAGGCTGGGGCGTGGATGAAAACGGACAGGATTCCACCGACGCCCCGCGCATCCTCAAAAATATCATCGCCAAGGCCGGCGGCGGCATCCTGCCCCTGGGCGGCTCCAGCGAAATGATGGGCAGCCACAAGGGCTACGGCCTGGGCGTGATCTGCGAGCTGTTCTGCGGCATTCTGGGCGGCGGCGTCACGGCCGATGGCGTCTACAAAACCGAGGACGGCGGCTCCGGCATCTGCCACAGCTTCATCGCCATCGATTACGGCATCTTCGGCGACAAGGCCGCTATTAAAAAGAGCTTCTCTGAGTATCTGCAGAAGCTGCGCGACAGCGACAAGGCCGAGGGCTGCGAGCGCATCTACACCCACGGCGAAAAGGAAGTGGACATGCGCATCCTGCGCAAAGAGAAGGGCATCCCCGTCAACGACAAGACGCTTGAGGAACTGCGCGCCATCGAAAAGAAGCTGGGCGCGTATGCCGT
>CAZACE010000245.1:0-3459 GCA_964483255.1 uncultured Oscillospiraceae bacterium | reverse complement strand
TCCGCTCTATCCGCCGCGACGCTGTCGAGCAGGTCAAGAAGATGAAGAAGAACTCGGAGATCACCGAGGACGATCAGAAGAAGGCCGAGGAAGCGATCCAGAAGCTGACCGACGCGAACATCAAGGACATCGACAAGATCACCGCCGATAAGGAAAAGGAGATCATGGACGTCAAATGAGGCATGACCTCTTAGGCCTTGAGCTTTCTATGGCGCTTGACATGCTGGCAGGCGAGGGCATAAAGCCGCAGGTGACCGTGACCCGAGCGCCGAAGCGGCAGGACGAGACGAACTGCATCCTGCGCGTGGTGTATGCATCTGATGACGGGAAAGCATTGACCGTCAGCACTTTTGTGGATCCGATCGCGGAAGGCTTGCAGGAAAACGGCTGATCAGAACCGTATAATCAAAGCGGGATTCGTCGGGGCGCGCTCCGCGTCTCCCGCTGTTTCATTATGGCGCTGCGGCGCATGAAAGCAGGAATGACTATGGCACTCTTTGGTAAAGATGAAATCGAGAGCGTGGAACTGAAGCGCGAGCTTCTGCCGCGCCATGTCGCCATCATCATGGATGGCAACGGCCGCTGGGCGCAGAGCCGCGGCATGCCGCGTTCCTTTGGCCATAAGGCGGGCGTGGAAGCGCTGCGCGAGATCATCCGTCATTCGGATCATCTGGGCATCGAGGCTCTGACCATTTATGCATTCTCCACGGAAAACTGGAAGCGCTCCGCCGAGGAAGTTGGCGCGCTGATGGGTCTTCTGCTGGAGTATTTTACCAAGGAGCTTGACGAGCTGCACCGCGAGCATGTGCGCATCCGGATCATCGGCGATATCGACGATATGCCCAGGGGACTGGAAAAGCAGCAGGAGGCACTCTATAACGCCATGGAGCGCACGAAGGACAACACGGGCCTGAAGCTCAATATCGCGCTCAACTACGGCGGCCGCCAGGAGATCGTGCGCGCTGCGCGTGCGCTGGCGCGTAAGGTCAAGGACGGCGAAATTGAGCCGGAAGCCATCGATGCGGAGCTCTTTGAGTCCGAGCTTTATACCGCTGATTTGCCTGAGGTGGATTTCATGATCCGCACCAGCGGCGAGATTCGCCTGAGTAATTTCCTGCTCTATCAGCTGGCCTATGCGGAGTTCTATCAGACGGACGTGCTCTGGCCGGATTTCGACAAGAAAGCTTATGACGAAGCGCTGCTCGCCTTTACGAAGAGGAATCGACGTTTCGGCGGCGTATAAAGCGAAAAGAGAGGGTTGTCTGCGATGAAAACTCGTGTGATTACAGCTTTGCTGGGCGTGCCGGTTCTGCTTGCTGCGCTGATTATCCGCGGCTGGTTTGCAGAGATTCTGATTGTGGCGCTGACGCTGATTGCGCTGAGCGAATGCTATAAGGCGCTGACAGCGGCAGGCTATCATGTGTGCGTGTGGGGCGGCTATTTTGCCGCAATCGTCATGTGGCCGCTGTATCTGCTCATGGGCGAGCTTGATCCGCTGCTGCTGCTGACCTCCGCAATGGGTATCTCCATGCTGGGGATTCTGCTTAGCAAGGAGCCGTCCTTTCCGGATGCGGCTGCGTCGGTTTATCCGCTCTTTACCTGCCTGATGCCGTTTTCCATGTTCATGATGATGCTCGATACCATGTATGGCCGTGTGCCGGGCGTTGCGCTGATCACCATGGCCTTTGGCATTGCTTACGGCTGCGATGTGTTTGCGTATCTGGGTGGCAGAGCATTTGGCAAGCATAAGCTCTGCCCGTCTGTCAGCCCGAAGAAGACTGTGGAGGGCGCTGTTTCCGGCGTGCTGGGCAGCGTGCTGTTTGCACTTGCGGTGCGCGCATTCTTTGTGCATCTGCTCTCTACGCCGATGCCGGGCATTCCGGCGGCCATTCTGCTGAGCCTGATCGGCTCTGTGGCCAGTCAGGTCGGCGATCTGACGGCTTCGCTGCTCAAGCGATACAGCGGCATCAAGGATTACGGCAAGCTCTTCCCGGGTCATGGCGGCGTGATGGATCGCTTTGACAGCGTGATCTTTGCGCTGATTGTGATGTATTGTTATACACTTGTTCTTCATTGATTTAGAGGGATATTATGCGTAAATTGGCTATTCTGGGCTCGACAGGCTCCATCGGCACGCAGGCGCTGGATGTTGCTGCGCGCCACAGCGACCGCTTCACGGTCACGGCGATCGTCGCCCATTCCTCCGCGGAGAAGCTCTTTGAGCAGGTTCGCGCTTTCAAGCCGCAGATTGCGGCGCTGACGGTGGAACCTAAGGAGATTCCCGAGGATATCAAAAACACCTGCCAGTGGATGTTTGGCGAGAACGTGCTGCTGGATGTTGTGCGCGCGTGCGACGCCGACGATGTGCTTGTGTCTGTAGTAGGCGTGGTGGGCCTTGCTGCGGTGATGGAGAGCCTGAAATGCGGCAAGCGCGTACTTCTGGCCAACAAGGAGCCGCTGGTTGCCGGCGGCGAGTTGGTGACGGAGGCGGCGAAGCGTGCCGGTCATCCGCTGCTGCCCGTGGACAGTGAGCACAGTGCGATTTTCCAGTGTCTGCAGGGTGCGGGCCCCAATAAGCCCGAGAGGCTGATCCTCACCGCCAGCGGCGGCCCGTTCCGCACCTGGGAGAAGAAAGACATCATGCTCGCCACCAAGGAGCAGGCGCTCAAACACCCTAACTGGAACATGGGCCGCAAGATCACCATCGATTCTGCGTCCATGATGAATAAGGCGCTGGAGGTCATCGAGGCGCGCTGGCTGTTCGATATGCCGGCTGATAAGATCGATGTGCTGATTCATCCGCAGAGCGTCATACATTCTATGGTCGAGTTCGAGGATGGCGCGGTGATGGCTCAGCTGGGTACGCCGGATATGCGCCTGCCGATTCTCTATGCCATGAGCTGGCCGGAGCGCCTTGCGACCGGCGGCGACAGGATGGACTTTGCGAAGATGAAGGCGCTCACGTTCGAGCAGCCGGATCTTGTGAAATTCCCGGGCCTCGGCCTTGCTTATGAGGCGCTGAGGGTCGGCGGCACGATGAGCGCGATTCTCAACGGCGCCAATGAGATCGCCGTGGATGCGTTCCTGCATGACCGCATCCGCTTTGGAAGAATCGCAGAGCTCGTTGAGGAGACGATGCATGCCGTGCCGGTCGTCCATCATGCGACGCTGGAGCAGGTGTTTGAGAGCGACCTTCTGGCCCGCGCAAAGGCGCAGAAACTGCTGAAAACCAGCCGCTTTACTATTAAACCTTCCCCTCTGGCACCATAGCCGAACGCGTCCAGTGGACGCGATTGGTGAGGCGAAGCGTGGAGAATCGCAAGGAGCGCTTGCGCGACTATGCGAGTTCTCCGGAGAAGGTGCCCGAAGGGCGGATGAGATCCCGCGCGCAGGCGATCGCACATGGAGGTGCAATCTCTTTTATGTATGTTTTGCTGGCGCTCCTCTTGCTGGGCGTGC
>CAZACE010000244.1:0-3464 GCA_964483255.1 uncultured Oscillospiraceae bacterium | reverse complement strand
GCAAAGCTCAGAACGAGCGCCAGCGCCACGACAAGGATCTTTTTCATTGGGGTTTCCTCCCTACATGTTTTTTATATCACCCGGATGCTTCGCCGGGGGACATACATCCATACTTTACACAAATGCGTTTCGCCACCGTTAAGATCTCTTAACATATTTACCTAAAAACTTTTTAATTTATCGTATATATTTTACAACTTGTATGTCAGTTCATCTACTGGCCGTATAAACGAATTTTCATCACGAAATTTATACAGTTCCATCCTTTATCGCTAAGCATCCGTTAAAAATATAATAAATCGGTTTTGAATCCCCCTATACCGCCGTCTTAACGCCATCAAAAAGAATGCATTAATATACGCTTCCAACTGATATATGAATATGTATTACGTATTTTTTATGTCGCGTAGAAGCATTAATACAGGCTAAAAAAGAATTGCTTTTCTCCGACGGAACAGATATACTATATACGTTGATTTTTTAAGCTAGGAGTTATTGCTATGATCCACCTTTTTCCAAAACGCAAGAAGAGAATGTATCTGATCTGTGCCATCTACATTGCTCTTGTCGGCGTATATGTCGCACTGAACGGCACTGCCAACATCCTCCCCGCCCTGATCATCGCATTGATTGGTCTGATTATCGTGATTTTCTCTCAGTACCTGACCGCCTTCAATATGCACGGTCAGCTGCTCTCCAGGCTCTATGATCAGCTTAACGTCGAAGGCTTCCTTCGCGACTATGAGCCAAAGCTGGAGATTCCTGTCAGCAATCAGAACATCTCCCTCTCCGTGCGCCTGCATACCTCCAACGCCTACTGCGCGCAGGGCCGCTTCGATGACGCGATCGCGCTGCTCTCCTCCATCAATGTTCAGCCGGGAAAGAACGAAGAAGAGACGCTCCTCTCCCACTTCGCCATCATCAGCAACCTGTGCTATTGCGCTGAGCAGAAGAACGATATCGAAACGGCCAAGAAATATCTGGACGAGCTGCTCGCGCTCAAGAAGAAGCTGGAAGCCCTGCAGGGAAGCAAGCCGGAAAAGAAGCGCATGGTTTTCAACACTGAGCTCAATGAGCAGTGTTACAAGTATCTGACCACTGGCAAAGCCGACATCGAAGCGCTCAAGACGCTGGTCAAGAACAATCCGCAGCAGCTCCACAAGATCACCATCTCCCTGTGGGTTGCCCGCGCCGAGCTTTCTGCCAACAACCGCCGTGAAGCCGAAAAGCTGCTCGAGCAGATTGTCAAGCTCGCGCCGGATCTGTATCCGGGCAAGGTTGCCGCGCAGCTGCTCACCGGTCTGCCGGCCAGAACTGAAGCCTGAATCGCCGCTTACCGCCATGCACACGCATGGCGGTTTTTCTTTCCCTGTATACATTTTGCCAACCTGAATACACAAATCCGAAAAAATATCCGAAAAAATCTCTTTTTTTGAAAAAAAGACTTGCATTCTGTCGAACACCGTGGTATACTATTATCCGTTGAGAGGAAAACCTCTTCAAAACTTCAGATCTGCACCATTAGCTCAGTTGGTAGAGCACCTGACTCTTAATCAGGGTGTCCCGGGTTCGAGTCCCTGATGGTGCACCAAACCGGAAACATATGTTTCCGGTTTTTTGTTATTTCCCCTTGACTCCCTAACAGAATTCCCCTATTCTATATACAGAATATTAGCAGAAAGGAAGTCTGCCCCATGAAGTATTTTTTCAAAACCCTCCTGCTTGCGCTTCTGCTGTCCGCGCTGCTGGTAATGCCCGCTGCCGCTGAAAACGATGCAGTCTCTTCCGCTTCCGTCGCCGATTTCTACGCCGACAGCGCGCTTACGGGCGATGACCTGATGAATGCCATCAATTCTTTCTCCGGCACCTATCTGGTCAGCACCACCAATCCGGACGGTACGCCCAACACCGCCTTCTTCATCTTCTCGATGGTCAAGCACGAAGATAAATACTATCTCCAGCTCGGCCTTGCGCAGAACCAGTCCAAGGCCAATCTGGAAGCCAACGGCATGGGTCAGGCGGTCTATGCCGCCCTCCCCTCCAGCGAAGAAGGCGCCAAGCCCTATTCTGTTTCCGGTGCCCGCATCCGCTTCAAGGCACTTGAGGATCCGTCTCTGGCCGAAGTTCTCAATGCGTCCGGCCGCCCCGGCGCGATGTTCTTCGAAATCACGGAAATCCGTCCGCTTGGCTGATGCCGCTCTTCAAAGCCCGTCCGTCAGGACGGGTTTTTGTATATCTTTCTTCTTTTTCAGCAATCCTAGATCCGGAGGTGATTGTATGAGTCCCAAGGAACTGCTCTACATCGAAGACGCACTCAGCCACGAGAAATTCCTGATCAGCCAATGCCAGCAAGCCGCGCAGGCGCTGACTGATCCGGCGCTCAAGGATTGCGTAAACCGCATGAAGGCGGCGCATCAGGATCTGTTCAACCAGTTTTATCAGCTTGTGTAAAGGAGGCAGCATATGAACGATCAGTCGATCATGGAGAATCTTCTCCTGACCACAAAGGGCATGTGCGATCTGTACATGCATGGCACCGTGGAATCCTCCACGCAGAACGTCCATCAGGCCTTTGACACAGCGCTTGCCGACAGCCTGAACATGCAGGACGATATCTACAAGCAGATGACCGCCAAGGGCTGGTATCAGGTGGAAAACGCCGATGCCCAGCAGATGGCGCAGGTCAAGCAGAAATACGCGCCGGTGAATTGAGCATAAAAGAACTCCCGCAGGAGCACGAGCTTCCTCGGGAGTTTTTGTTTTAAACTGGTATAGCAAAATCACAATTGTCGCCTTCGCTCCGCTGTGATTCCTGGCGCTTCGCGCATCGGATTCGTCGGGAATTTCATCCCCGAACCCATGACAAGGGACTTCGTCCCTTGACCCCATATACGTTCGCGCGGTATTAAGAATCTCAGGCAAGCTTGGCGGCTTCGGCCTTGAGCTGCTCGACGCGATCCAGGCGCTCCCACGGCAGATCGATATCCGTGCGGCCGAAGTGGCCGAACGCAGCGGTCTGGCGGTAGATCGGGCGGCGCAGGTCGAGCATGCTGATGATGCTCGCCGGGCGCAGATCGAAGCAGCGGCTGACCAGCTCGGAGAGCTGCTCGTCGCTCATCACACCCGTGCCATGGGTATCGATCAGCAGGGAGACCGGCTTAGCCACACCGATGGCATACGCCAGCTCAATCTCGCAGCGCTTGGCCAGGCCGGCAGCAACGAGGTTCTTGGCGACGTAGCGGCCTGCATACGCAGCACTGCGGTCGACCTTCGTCGGATCCTTGCCGGAGAAGGCGCCGCCGCCGTGGCGGGCGTAGCCGCCGTAGGTGTCGACGATGATCTTGCGGCCGGTGAGACCGGAGTCGCCCATCGGGCCGCCGATGACGAACTTGCCGGTCGGGTTGATGAGGAAACGGGTCTTGCTGTCGATCAGCTCCGCCGGGACAGAGGCCTTGACGACCTTC
>CAZACE010000243.1:0-3492 GCA_964483255.1 uncultured Oscillospiraceae bacterium | reverse complement strand
CTTTGCCGAACTGGGGCAGGAGTGAATGACAGCCCAGTGGGCTGTCAGAGCTGCCATGACCGACGAGCGTCGAGCGAGGAGAAGAACGTCCCCGAGCAGGGTTTGGGGCGGCAGCCCCAACGTTCCCCCTTTTCTTACATATTCTCGGCAACGACCTTCTCGATGTACGCCTTCTGCTCGTCGGTGAGCGCCGGGAAGGGCGCGCGGCAGGCGCCGACGTCCAGACCCTGAACCTTCAGCATATGCTTGATGGACGGGAAGAGCGAGCAGGAGACGAGCGCCTGCATGATGTTGTTCGCCTGACGCTGGAGCTTCTGGGCAAGCTCGTAATCCTTGGCGGAGTAAGCCGCCTCGAGCTTGGTGAACAGCGGCAGCGTGAAATTGAACGTCGAGCCGATCGCGCCGTCCGCGCCGAGCATGCGCGCGCCGATGTAGACCTCGTCAAAGCCGCCGTAGATGACCAGCTGATCGTTGAGGTTCTTGATGCGCTCCATCTGATACAGATTCAGGCTGGTCTGCTTGATGCCGGCAATGGTGCCGTCGGTGAGGATGCCCTTGATATATTCGTTGTCGATGTCCAGCTCAATGCCGGTATTGCCCGGGAAATTATACAGGAACAGCGGCACATCGGCGTGCTTGCGCAGCTGGACAAAGTACTGCGCGATCTGCTTCATGCCAAACTTGAAGTAATAGGGCACGGTGGAAATCATCGCATCGTATCCCAGCGCTTCGGCAGCCTTGGCGTATTCCTTGGCCTCCTCGGTGGAAATGGAAGCGACGGACGCCATGAGCTTCGTCTTCCCGCGTCCCTCGTAATGCGCGGCGAATGTCAGTCCATCCAGGCGCTCTCGATGGCTGAGCAGCGGACATTCCGCGCTGGAACCGCCGATGAGGAAACCGGCAGCGCCCTGACCGATCGTCCTGTCCATGAGCTTGTGCAGCGCAGCAGGATTGAACCTGCCCTCGCTGTCAAACGGGGTGATCGCGGCGACAAAGAAACCGCCCATGTTTTCCATCTTCTTCATGACTTTCTCTCCTTATATAATCAGGCTTGTTTTTCAACTTTGCCGTGGGTGACAATGTATTTTTCCTTTGCAATGGCCAGCAGCGGGCCGTCGGCCTTCGCGTCGTCGGTATACATGGCGCGCACCTCGAACTCGCCGAAGACCTCGCGGATGCGCTCAATCTTCTGCGCGCCCTTGCAGTTCTTGCCTGTGAGCGCGCCGGTGACCATGTCGCACTGCGTGCCGATGAGATTTTCAACGCCGAGGAGCTTCGCCGCATGTTTGAGCTCAAACTCCGGCGAGGCAGACGCAATGACAATCGGGATATCGCGCGGGGTATCAAAGAACCAGGGACCGAGCTTTGCGCGGGTCTTCATGCTCTGCCAGAAGGCCTCGGCCTCCTTTTCCAGGCTGAAACGCCTGCTCATTTCGCCAAAGAGCACGGTTTTGAACTGCGTAAGATTGTAATTCTTTACCGCGAGCCTGAGCGCCGCCAGCGCAAGGCGCGGAAGGCCTGCGATCATCTCCGGATGGCGGGGCAGGCAGAAGAGCACAAAATCCGCCGTCGAATCGCCGTCGTAGATCGTGCCGTCAAAATCATATACATCGATGAGCATGGCTGTTCCTCACATGTTTTGTTATGTAAATCTTTTTGCAGGGCATCGGCCTCGATTGCAGGGCAACAAAATTTACGCAGGTTTATCGGCGATGCCGCCGGCAGCATGCCGGTTTTGTTCAGTATAGCATTCTTTTGCGCAAAAGAAAAGGAAAACCCCATCCAGACGGATGGGGTTGTTTGCATGCGCGCAATTACGGCTGCTTGCCGATGTAGGCAGCGATGCCGCCGTCAACGTACAGGATGTGGCCGTTGACGAAGTTGGAGGCGTCGGAGGCGAGGAACACCGCCGGGCCGCCCAGATCGTCCGCCTCGCCCCAACGCTCCGCCGGGGTGCGGCCGATGATGAACTTGTCAAACGGATGGCGCTCGCCGTCCGGCTGGATCTCGCGCAGCGGCGCGGTCTGCGGGGTGGCGATGTAGCCCGGGCCGATGCCGTTGCACTGGATGTTGTACTTGCCATACTCAGAAGCAATGTTGCGGGTCAGCATCTTCAGGCCGCCCTTGGCCGCCGCGTAGGCAGAGACGGTCTCGCGGCCAAACTCAGACATCATGGAGCAGATGTTGATGATCTTGCCCTTGTTCTTCTCGATCATGCCGGGCAGGACTGCCTTAGCCACGATGAATGGAGCGTTCAGGTCAACGTCGATAACCTGACGGAATTCCGCGGCGGTCATCTCCAGCATAGGGATGCGCTTGATAATACCGGCGTTGTTCACCAGAATATCAACGATGCCAACATCCTCACGGATCTTGGCCACCATAGCGGTGACACCCTCTTCGTCACAGACGTTGCAGACATAG
This sequence comes from uncultured Oscillospiraceae bacterium, assembly GCA_964483255.1. Lineage (GTDB taxonomy): Bacteria > Bacillota > Clostridia > Christensenellales > Aristaeellaceae > Ventricola. The sequence goes on along the minus strand of CAZACE010000243.1, from coordinate 1,068 downwards.
CCGTAAGCCTTGATGCCCTTCTCGGCATAGGCTGCCAGGCCCTTGTCAACCAGATCCTGACGCAGGTCGTTGAAGACGATGGTGGCGCCGGCCTCAGCCAGACCACATGCGATTGCGAAACCGATACCGTAGGAGCCGCCGGTAACCAGGGCGACCTTGCCGGTCAAATCAAAATTAGCCATAGAATTAGTCCTCCTTTTGAGATAACAGAAGTTCAGTATAGCACATCAGGAACGGTGCCAAGCCCTTGGCATCATTCTCAACGATAGGCTCAGAAATATAATATTCATAGGTGCCGTCACGGCGGCGGTTGTTTTCGGGACCCAAGCCCGCCACCAGGCAGATACCGCCCAGGTTCAGCTTGCCGTTGGTCTCTGTCAGATAGCGGTCACAGATGCTCTGGAAGATCTTCTCACCGATGGGAGCATAGGACTTGTCCAGCATTCCCAGACGGGCACCCTTCAGATAGAAGTAGGCGATCATGGCAGAGCCGGAGGTCTCGGGATAGTTGCCTTCCCGGCCAACCTGGTTGGGAACCTGCCAGAGCATGCCGGATTCTTCATCAATGTAAGGCAGCAGGTTCCTGGCCAGTTCCTGTGCGATGCCGGTCATTTCGGCGGTAAACGCAGGGGCATCCTTCACCTCTGCGGTGACATCGATCAGAGCGGCACTGAACCAGCCCAGGCTGCGCAGCCATGGATTCAGGCTGCAGCCATTCTCCCCTGCCCAGAAAGCCGTCTTGCTGGCGTCGTAGCCATGACGGTACAGGCCGGTTTCGGGATCAAACATCTTCGCCCGGACTGTACGGAACTGGTTCAGAATATCGTCATAGTTCTTGCCGCCTTCCATTTCGGTGGTATACCGGGAATAGAAGACCTGGGCCATATACAGGCCGTCCAGCCAGACCTGGTTGGGATAAATGGCCTTGTGCCAGAAGTTGCCTTCATGGGTACGGGGCTGGCGGAGAATCTGACCGTACAGGGTCTCAATGGCCTTGCGGTACTTCTCCTTGGCCATTCTTCTCGAAGAATTCCTGTCATAAGACCTTTTTGACCACCAGACCATGTA
>CAZACE010000242.1:0-3548 GCA_964483255.1 uncultured Oscillospiraceae bacterium | reverse complement strand
CGGTTTGAAAAAGCGGCGTTCCAGTGTAAGGCTGCGAAGCTTTTGTAGCTCCCTCTGGGAGAGGGCTGGATCGCCGAAGGCGAGACTGAGGGAGCTTGCGGGTGGAAAACGCATCATTTTGAAAAAGCGGCGTTCCAGTACAAGGAATCGAATACGGATCTCGCGAAATGGTATACATTTCAATGCTGAGCAGGTGAAGGGATGTCGCTGGATTATAATAAGAACATGATCATACGGGCAAAGGCAATGCGCAAGTCTATGACAAAGCATGAAGCGCTGCTGTGGTATCGATTTCTGAGACATTATCCGCTCCGCTTCCAGCGCCAGAAAACCATTGGCAGCTATATCGTGGATTTCTACTGTCATGAAGCGGCGCTTGTCATTGAGCTTGATGGTTCTCAGCATTATGAAGCGCATGCGCTGGCTTATGATGCGGAAAGAACGCGATTTTTGGAAGCGGCCGGATTATGTGTGCTGCGGTTTCCTAACGCGATGATCGATTGTGACTTTTCTGGAGTATGCTATGCCATCGAATCGGAGATAAACAGACGTCGTCGAAAAAGATAATTGCGCAAAAGATAAAGATATGCTGCGAGCACGATCTGCCGTTTTGCTTCCATCGGGGAATCCTGAAAACAAAGATAAAAGATCGGGAAAAGTTTAGCTAAACTAAACCGCCGTTTTCCGAACATTAAACTTTTTATTGACATAGGGGGTCTGCTGTCATATAATCAGGCTACCAATCGGGAAAAAGTCAGGAAAAAAGCAGGAATGGATGGATGAAGCGATGGCTGAGGTACTGCTTTCACTCAAACATATTTCAAAAAACTTCGGTGAGGGCGACGTGCTTTCCGATATCTCGCTGGATGTGCATAAGGGCGAATTTGTGACGCTGCTGGGCGCTTCTGGCTGCGGAAAGACGACGACGCTGCGCATCGTGTCGGGCCTGGAAACGCCGGATACGGGCGAGGTCATCCTGAATGGACGGGACATGACCGATCTGCCCCCGGAGAGCCGCCCGGTGAATACGGTATTTCAGAGCTATGCGCTGTTTCCCCATATGAATGTGGAAAAGAACGTGGCCTACGGCCTCAAGGTCCGCAAGATGGACAAGGCCGCGCAGGCGGCGCGCGTGAAGGAGATGCTGGAGCTGGTGCAGATGAGCGAGTATGCAAAGCGCATGCCCGCGCAGCTTTCCGGCGGACAGAGGCAGCGTATCGCCATCGCCCGGGCGCTCGCGCCGCAGCCGCAGCTGCTGCTGCTTGACGAGCCGCTGGGCGCGCTGGATCTTCAGCTGCGCCGCCAGATGCAGATAGAACTGAAACGCCTGCAGAAGAAGCTGGGCATCACCTTCATCTATATCACGCACGATCAGGAAGAGGCCATTAACATGTCCGACCGCATCGCTGTGATGAAGGGCGGAAAGTTTGAGCAGCTGGGCACGCCGGAGGAGATCTATGACAGACCCAGGACGCGCTATGTGGCGCAGTTCATCGGCCGCTCCACGATCCTCACCGGCAAGGTTCGCTGCACGAACGGCTACAGCGCCGTGATCGAAACCGAAAACGGCACATTCACCGTGGACAGCGCGCATGCTGCCCTGAAAGAGGGCGAAACCTGCGAGGTCTGCGTGCGTACGGAGCGCATGCGTGCCAGCAAAACGCCCGTGGATGGCTTCAATCTTCCGGCGACTGTGCGCGAGGCGCGCTATGCCGGCGGCAGCGTGCTCACCTATGTGAATCTTGCAGACGGCACCGAGGTTGTCGCCGAGGGCGCTCAGCGCATGTGCGATGCGCCGCAGGCGGGAGATACGGTCTATATGCACTGGAATCCGGCGCAGGCCGCGGTCATTGGGGGTGCGTCTCATGGCGCGTAACAGGACGCTTGAAAAAGCGGATGCGCGCCGCAACGCGCTCTTTGTCCTGCCGATGACGCTCTTTGCCGTGCTGCTGGTGGCACTGCCGCTCATCTATGTGCTGGGCACGTCGCTGGTAGAGAGCGGACAGGACTTTTCCTTCGGCGCGACGTTCACGCTGGCTAATTACAAGCGCCTGCTGCGTACGGATTATCTGCTGGTCTTCTTCAACAGCCTCAAGCTCGCGTTCCTCACCACGCTGGTGAGTTTCATCATCGGCTATCCGTTCGGCTACTGCATGGCGAGGGCCTCGCGCGGCTGGAAGGCGCTGCTGATGATGCTGGTCATCATTCCGTTCTGGACGAGCGCGCTGGTGCGTATATACGGCTGGAAGATCCTCCTGCAGGCGAATGGCCCGATCAATGCGGTTTTGAAAAGCCTCGGCCTGATCGAAAAGAACATCAAGTTTCTGGGTTCCTACGGCTCGGTGCTGCTGGCGATGGTCTACTGCATGATCTCGTTCATGATTCTGCCGTGCCACAGCGCGGTGGATAAGATGGATTTTACCCTCGTGGAGGCCGCGCGCGATCTGGGCAGCAAGCCGTGGAAGGCGTTTCTGGACGTCACCCTGCCGCTGACCATGCCGGGCATTCTGGCGGGCTGCGTGCTGGTGTTCGTGCCGAGCGTGGGCATTTTCTATCTGGCGGATATCATGGGCGGCGGTCTGGTGCTGGTGGGCAATCTGATCCGCGATCAGCTGCTCAAGGTGCGCGACTGGAACACCGGCTCGGCCATGTCCATGGTGCTGATTTTCATTACCGCGGGCATCTACCTCGTCTACCGCAGAAGCGGCGGCGATGATCTGGGGGTGTTCTGAGTGGAAAAACAAAATAAGCCTTCCCCTATGGGGAAGGTGGCCGCGAAGCGGACGGATGAGGTCAGCAAAGTGAGACGAAGGAAAAAGAAGCATAAGATCTTCTCCCCGATCTATCTCACGCTCGTGCTCATCATCCTCTATCTGCCGATCCTGATGGTCGTCATCTATTCGTTCAATTCCGGCAGAACCATCGGCGCATGGCAGGGCTTCACAACCAACTGGTATACGCGCCTGTTTAACAATGCGCTCATGGCGGATGCGCTTAAAAATTCGCTGATCCTCGCAGGCCTGTCCGCAGGCTTTGCCGGCGTCATCGGCACGCTGGGCGCGATCGGCCTGGCGCATGGACACATCCGCGGCGGCAATTTCATCGAATCCCTGGCGACCCTGCCGATGATGATCCCCGAGCTGGTGCTGGGCATGGCGTATCTGGCCGTGTTCACGGCGGTCGGGTTTAAGCTCGGCATGACCGCGCTCGTGCTCACGCATACGACGTTCTGCGTACCGTATGTGTTCATCAACGTAAAATCGAGACTCGTAGGCATGGATCCTGCAATCGAGGAGGCCGCGCGCGATCTGGGCGCAAGCCCCATGCGCGTGCTGCGCGATATCACGCTGCCGCTGATCATGCCGGCCATCGTGTCGGGCATGATGCTCGCCGTGGCGATGAGCATTGACGATGTGGTCATCTCGTTCTTTGTCACCAGCGCGGAGACGACGACCCTCCCGCTGAAGGTCTATACCGGCCTTAAGTCCGGCGGCACGCCGGAGATCAACGCGCTCTCCACGCTGATGCTCGGCGCGATCTTTATCCTC
>CAZACE010000241.1:0-3570 GCA_964483255.1 uncultured Oscillospiraceae bacterium | reverse complement strand
CTGGAGAAGGATCACGACTACCTGACCGCCGGCGGCGTATTCCCTGAGGCGCTGATCTTGAATTTCATCAAGGCAAAGCGCCAGGAGTGCCGTCAGCTGGCTTCCATCCCCAATCCGGCGGAATTTGAAAAGTACTATAATCTGTAAGCCACGCAAAAGCGCATCCCGGCAAAGCAGGATGCGCTTTTTACATGCAGCAAAATCAGACAAGGCCAAGCTGCTTAAGGCCGAATATAAACAGGAACACGGTGAGAATCGCCAGAGCCGTGGTGAGCACCACCAGCGAAGCGGCAAGCGTGCCGTCTCCGTTCATCTGCTCCGCCATGGTATAAGAAGAAGTGGCGACAGGCGAACCAAACACAGCCAGCACCGGCACCAGCAGTTCCTCCCGAAGACCCAGAAGGGCGGCAATCGTGAGCATCAGCAGCGGCGCCGCCACCAGCCTGCCCGTGATACAGATGATCAGCTGCCTGGTGTATCCTCTGATGCGGCGGAACTGGAAGCCCGCGCCCAGCGCCACCAGAGCAAGCGGCGTGGCAACCCGACCCAGATCGATGATGCTCTTGTGTATGCCCGTAGGAATCGGAATATTCAGCACATTGGCGAGGATACCCAGCACAGAGGCAATGATCAGGGGATTCTTTGCAATGCCGGTCAGCATTTTCTTCACATCCGGCTTGCCGCCGCGGAAGGTTTCCAGGCAGATAACCGCCAGAACATTGAACATCGGCACAATGAAGCTGATGATCAGCGACGCCGGACCGACTTTATCTTCGCCGCACAGCGAAGAAACCACCGGCAGGCCGAAGAGCGCATAGTTGCTGCGGAAAATCGCCTGAATCATCACGCCGCGCTTGGCATTGTCGGGCTCAATCCTTGGGATGAACACCATCATGCTCACAAATATCGCCAGCACGCCGCCTGCCGTCAGTCCCACCAGCAGGCCGTTAAACGCCGCTGAAATATTGGTCGTATAAATACTGTTGAACACGTGAATCGGCAGAAACACCTTGAAGCAGAGCTTGTTGAGGCTCTTTTGCGTCGTTTCCTCCAGCATGTTCATCAGGCGCAGGCAATACCCCAGCGCAATACACAAAAACAGCGGCAGTACAACATTGAACGACAAAATCAGATTCTCCATACACGCCTCCGGCAGATCAAATCATTCATAGGATGAATATACCACATTTCCGACCGATACGGTATCCCTTTTCATCTTTCATGCATATAAAAAGACCGCATGTCTTCAGGCATGCGGCTCATTGTTTTCATATTTACAGGCTCACAAGACCGAGAGACTGCAGCAGCAGGAACAGCAGCAGCACCGGCGCAACCACCTTGACCATCGCAATATAGAGCTTTTCACGGCCAAAGCGCTCGCCGTTGCGCGTCACCTCTTCGATGATGGACTTCGGGCCAAGCACCCAGCCAACCATCACGCAGCTGGCCAGCGCAACCACCGGCATGAGCACGTAATTGCTGATGTAGTCCATCACATCCAGAACCTGGCCGACGCTGTGATTGGGCAGGCGCAGTTCGAAATACAGCAGATTATAACCCAGACAAACGATAACACCTGCAACCACAGCATAGACCGAAACGCCTGCAGACGCTTTGCTGCGGCTGATGTGCCACTTATCCATGACGGAAGAAACCACCGCTTCCATGACGGAAACAGAAGACGTCAGCGCAGCGAACACCACCATCACAAAGAAAACGACGCCCACGACAGTACCCATAAAGCCCATGGCCTCGAATACCTTCGGCAGGGAGATAAACATCAGGCTCGGGCCCGCGCTCATACCCTCCGTACCCATGAAGGTATATACCGCCGGCACGATCATCAGACCCGCGAGGAAAGCCACAACCGTGTCAAAAAGCTCAATCTGATTGACAGACTTGACAATATCCGTCTCCTTCTTCACGTAAGAACCGTAGGTGATCATGATACCCATGGCGACAGAGATGGAATAGAACAGCTGGCCCAGCGCATCCATGAGCACGACCAGGAAACGGCCCAGCGTCATGCCGGAGAAATCCGGGATCATGTAGATCTTCAGACCTTCCATACCCGTGCGCGTCACGCCCGCACTATCCGTATGTGTGAGCGTCAGCGAGAAGAACGCGATGCCCAGAATCAGCACCAGCAGAATCGGCATCATGACTGTGGACATCCTTTCGATGCCCTTGTCCACGCCCTTATACACCACAAAGAGCGTTGCACCCAGGAATACGATGAACCAGACAACCGGACTGACCTGGCTGGTGATAAAGCCGGTGAAGAAGCCATCCGCAGCAGCGGCAGCGCCGCCGCCAGTGAGATACGCCGCCAGATAACGCAGCACCCAGCCGCCGATGACGCAGTAATACGGCAGAATCAGTACCGGAATCAGGCAGGCCAGCGCGCCCACCCATTTGAACTTCTTGCTCAGCAGGCCATAGGCAATCAACGGGCTTTTTCCCGTTTTACGGCCGATTGCAATCTCCGTGGTCAGCAGCGTAAAGCCGAAGGTCAGTGCAAGCACCAGATAGCACAGCAGGAAGACGCCGCCGCCGTCCTTCGCCGCCAGATACGGAAAGCGCCAGATATTGCCCAGACCCACCGCGCTGCCCGCAGCTGCGAGCACGAAGCCGATCGAGCCGGAAAAGCTGCCGCGCTTTTGCTTGTTTTCCATGTCCATTCCTCCGAAATCTTCCATTATTGAAGCGGCCTGCATATGGGCCGCAAAATCACACCCAACTACTATACCCCCGTTTTTCCATTCGCGCAAGCCTTTTTGATGAATCTTTATAAAGGTTTTCCCAAATTTCCTTCATCTTTCATCTCTTTGCGCCTTCCAGGCAAATTCGCCCCGCGATTGCTTGACTTAAATAATGCTCTGTGCTATACTTTTTAATGATTATCGGACCGTTTCGTCCATCGCGGCGTAGCGGCAAAGATCAAATCTTATTGAGAATTGGAGATCATGGTTATGGAGAGAATCAAGACTCTTGAGACTCGCAACATGTGCGAGAGCGCCAAGAACGGCGGCTGCGGCGAGTGCCAGACCTCTTGCCAGTCCGCCTGCAAGACCAGCTGCGGCGTGGCCAATCAGCAGTGCGAGAACAAGTAAGTAACTCAAAAGGTTGCCGCCCTCGGGCGGCACCTTTTATGTGATAGAGAAAATTCCCTTCATCATCATTTCGGAGGATATATGCTTCACCAGTATAAGCTTAATGGTTACAACATCGTGCTGGATACCTGCTCCGGCAGCGTGCACAGCGTGGACGAGGTCGCCTACGATATCATTGCCATGTACGAAAGCACAACGGCGGACGAGATCGTCCGCGCGATGATGGAAAAATACGGCGATCGCGAGGATGTGACCGAGGAAGAAATCCGCCTGTGCATCGGCGACGTGGAAGCGCTCAAAAAGATGGGCAAGCTCTTCACCCCGGATACCTTCGCGCCCATGGCCGGCACGCTCAAGGAGCGCTCCGGCGATGTGGTCAAGGCGCTGTGCCTGCATGTGGCCCACACCTGCAACCTGAACTGCGCCTACTGCTTCGCCAGCCAGGGCAAGTACCACG